>DATIOB010000167.1:0-2670 GCA_035473605.1 Conexibacter sp. | reverse complement strand
ACCGCGAGTTCGAGGAGCCGATCGCGGGGGAGGGTCAGGTCGTCGTCACGGTCACGGCGGCCGGCGTCAACCCGGTCGACGTGGCGAGAGCGGCCGGCACCTTCTACTCCGGCAGAGCGCCGCTGCCGTTCGTCGCGGGCGGCGAAGGGGTCGGGACGCTGCCCGACGGCCGCCGCGTCTACTTCGACCGGCCGGTCGCCCCGTTCGGCTCGATCGCCGAGCGCGCGCTCGTGCCGCAGCAGGCGACGATCGAGCTGCCCGACGGACTCGACGACGGTCTCGCCGTCGCGCTCGGCATCTCCGGCCTGGCGGCGTGGCTGCCGCTCGCCTGGCGCGCCGACCTGCGGCCCGGCGAGACGGTGCTGGTGCTCGGCGCGACCGGCGTGCTCGGCCTGATCGCGGTGCAGGCGGCGAAGCTGCTCGGCGCCGCGCGCGTCGTCGCGGCGGGCCGCGACGCCGATGCGCTCGCACGCGCCGCCGCGCTCGGCGCCGACGCGACCGTGCGGCTCGACGGCAGCGGCGGCGCCGCGCTCACCGAGGCCTTCCGCGATGCCGCCGGCGGCGCCGTCGACGTCGTGGTCGACCCGCTGTGGGGCGCGCCCGCGGCGGCCGCGCTCGGCGCCCTCGGACGCGGCGGTCGGCTGATCCAGATCGGCCAGTCGGCCGGGGCGACGGCGGAGCTGCCGTCGTCGGCGATCCGCGGCACGCTGGCGGAGGTGCGCGGCCACACGAACTTCCTCGCGCCGGCCGCCGTCAAGGAGGCGGCCTACCGCACGCTCGCCGAGCACGCGGCCGCGGGACGGATCGCGGTCGACGTCGAGCGTCTCCCGCTGCGCGACGTCGGCGACGCCTGGGCGCGCCTGCAGGCCGGTCTGCACGGGCGCAAGCTCGTGCTCGTGCCATAGAGCGCCCGCGCGGGGCCGACGAAAAGCCGCCGCGGCCAGGGCAGCGAAAGGGTGGGCGGGTCTAAAGGCGCGCGGCGCCGGTGCCGGTCGTGCCGCGCCGCTGACCGGGCCGGTCTATGACCTTGCGCGGAGCGGCACCCGACCACTTCGCGCGGCTCTTCGGCACTTCCAGCTCGACGTGCCAGTCCTGCCTGAAGGCCTGCGCGGCGAAGGCGAGCAGCAGCAGCTGCACCGGGATGATGATGAAGGTGATCAGTCCGAGCACCGACGACTCGAGCCCGCCGCCGCCGAAGATCGACTCCGGTGTCGAGAAGCCGGGCTTGTCGCGCTCCAGCCATTCAGGGCCGGAGACGGCGGCGAAGATCAGCAGCAGGATCGCGAAGGCGGCGACGACCGGCAGCACGCCGCGGTTCCAGCGGCTGACCAGGTAGGCCATGCCGATGTACAGCAGCGCGAAGACGAGCTGGAGCGCTTTGCTGCCCTGCAGCGCAGACCATCCGCCGAGGATCACGATCAGCTGCAGGCCCGCCGAGACGAGCAGCAGCAGCACGACGATCGCGCGCGTGGTGTGCGACGACGCCTTCGCGCGATTCGGCCGGTCGATGACGTAGCCGTCCTCCATCCCTCGTGGACCCTACAATCCTCCGCGGTCGCGTGGCGCACTTCCCGTCGCGAGGGAGCGCGCGGGCGGCGAGAGCACCCCGCGGGTGTGGTGAAACGGTAGACACGCCGGCCTTAGGAGCCGGTTGGCCAGGTAGAGGCCTTGGGGGTTCGAATCCCTCCGCCCGCACTTTCGTCGCGAATGTGCGCAGCAGCGGGCGAGAGCGGCATAGAATGGTGAGTGATGGGCACGCCAGATCAGCCAGCCACCGCCGCGATCGAACTGACTGCGGTGATGCACGCGCTCAGCGACGACGCGCGTCTGGCCGTCGTGCGCGAGCTCGCCTGCGGCGGCGAGCGGCCGTGCGGCTCGTTCGACCTCGGTGTCAGCAAGGCGACTGCGTCGCATCACTTCCGCGTGCTGCGCGAGGCCGGCATCACCGAGACGCGCGTCGACGGGAAGCGGCGGCTGCTGTCGCTGCGGCGTGACGATCTCGACGCGCGCTTCCCCGGGCTGCTGACGGCGGTGCTGACCGCCGCCACGAGCAACGGCGCGGCGAGCGCGGCGCCCGAGCGCATCCCCGCCTGAGCGCCCGCGCCGGCACCGACGCGCTGGCATCGAACGGCGGCCCGAACACCCTCCACGACGAACGACGCCCCGGCTGGGAGCCGAGGCGTGCGCGGAGCGGGCCACCGAGGAGTCGAACCTCGCGTTACGGTTTTGGAGACCGTCGTGTTACCGATACACCAGTGGCCCGGGGCGGCGGTCATTGTAGGTGTTTGCCGCGCGCGCCGTCGCCTTGGTCGTACAGCTCCCCGACGGTCACGCCCAGCGCATCCGCCAGCCGCGCGACGGTCGTGGCGCGCGGATCCTTGTTGCCGCGCTCGATCTCGCTGAGGTGCTTCGGGTGCATGCCGGCGGCAGCCGCGAGCGCTTCCTGCGAGAGCTCCCGCTGACGGCGCAGCTGGCGAATCTTGCGGGCGAGCGGGGACGTGGTTGGAGGTCTGCCGGACACGAACATATGTTCGCATACTTGGCAAGGCCCGTTGCAGGTCAGCGGCGTTCGTCGACCTGGTTGAAGAACTCGGAAAGTGGCAGTTCGAGGCCGTCGATCAGCTTCAGCGCGGTCGTGATCCCGGGCTCTTTCTTCGCGCGCTCGATCTC
>DATIOB010000166.1:0-1798 GCA_035473605.1 Conexibacter sp. | reverse complement strand
GACGGCCGGCGCGAGCTCGGCGTTCAGCGGCACGTAGAAACCCTTGGTCTCCTCGAAGGAGAACGAGACGCCGACGCTCGAGCAGCGCCGCCCGGGCCTGCTCGACGAGCTGCGCAACCACGACGGGATCGGCTTCGTGCTCGTCAGATCGGAGCGCGACGGCGCCGTCGCGCTCGGCCCGCGCGGCCGCCATCTGCTCGACCGCGGGGTGGTCGAGGGGGAGGATCCGCTGGCGCCGTTCGGGCCGCGCGCCGCCGACCACGTGCGCCGGACCGACGGCTTCTCGCACTGTCCGGACATCGTCGTCAACAGCAGATACTGGAGCGCGGTCGACGAGGTCGCGGCGTTCGAGGAGCTGGTCGGATCGCATGGCGGCCTCGGCGGGGCGCAGGCGCTGCCGTTCGTGCTGCACCCGGCGTCGCTGCCGTGGCCGGAGGTCGAGCAGGTCGTCGGCTCCGGCACGATCCACCGCATCTTCTGCGGCTGGTTGCAGCAGCTGGGCCACGACGGCTACGACGCCTTCGACGGCGTTTCGGCCGACGGCCAGCGCGGGCGCGACGCCGCCGACGCGCGTCCAGACGAGGAGGGTCCCGCTTTCAAATAGCCGGCGCGCTGCCGATCACGCGGAGGCAGGACCCGACCCCGTCCGCAGGAGCCTCCGACGTGCAGAAGCCGCGTGCCGCGCTGATCCCCTTCTTCGTCGTGCTCGCCGCCCTGCTGCTCGCCGACGCGCCGGCGGCCGCCGACGGCGGTCCGCCGCCCTCGGCGTGGACGCCGGCCGGGCCGATGGCGACGCTCCACTCGGACGCCGCCGTCGCCCAGTTGCCCGACGGCGACGCGCTCGTCGTCAGCGGGAGCACGCTGGGCGGGCCGATCACCGCGGCTGAGCGCTATGACGCGGCGACCGACAGCTGGTCGCCGGCCGGTGACCTCGCGACCGCCCGCGCCAAAGCCACGGCGACGACGCTCGCGGACGGGCGCGTGCTCGTCGTCGGCGGACGCGCCGGCGCCGGGGTGCTGGCGAGCGCCGAGCTGTTCGACCCCGCGACCGGCCTCTGGACCGCCGCCGACTCGCTGGCGCAGGCACGCTCGGAGCACACCGCGACGCTGCTCGGGGACGGGACGGTGCTCGTCGCGGGCGGCACCGATGGCAACGGCACGGTCTTCGCGAGCGCCGAGCGGTACGACCCGGCCACCGACACCTGGACGCCCGCCCCGGCGATGGCGACGGGACGCGTCTGGCACAGCGCGACGCGGCTCGCCGACGGCAGCGTCGTCGTGACCGGCGGGGCTGCGCAGGTGATGGGGCCGATGACGGCCTCGGTCGAGCGGTTCGACCCGGCGACCGCCACCTGGACCGCGCTGCCGTCGCTGCCGCAGGCGCGCGCGCAGCACGCGACGCTCGCGCTGCCCGACGGCGCGCTGCTCGTCGTCGGCGGCATCGACGGCGGCGCGTTCTCGATCCCGCGCGTGACGGTGCGACTCGATCCCGGTGCGGCGAGCTGGAGCACGATCGCCCCCGCGACCTTCAACGCCATCGCGGCTGCGGCGCTGCCGAACGGTCTCGTGCTGCTCGTGCAGAGCGACGCGGCGAAGCTGCTCGATCCCGCATCGGGGCAGCTGGCCGACGCGGGGATCCTGCCGGGCTTCCGCCTCGCGCCGGCGCTGCTGCCGCTGTCCGGCGGCGAGCTGCTGGTCGTCGGCGGCTCGAGCCTCGGCGACGCGCAGCCGGTCCGCTTCACCCCGCGACCGCATCCGCTGATCGCGCCGTCCGCCTTCGGCGACCAGACGGTCGGTC
>DATIOB010000165.1:0-2705 GCA_035473605.1 Conexibacter sp. | reverse complement strand
CGAGCGGCGCCCGTGGGGGCGCCGCTCGTCTGTGCGGAGCGGGCGCGCCTGCGAGGGCGCGGTCGTTCCGACCGGGCGCCTGCGAGGGCGCCCGACTGCGTCAGTGGTACTTCTCGCCGGCGCCGTGGTCGGCCGGCAGGTGCGCGATGTCGCGCCGCGTGTCGGCGATCCAGCGGATCGTCGTGCCGAGGAACAGCGCCAGGCCGATGAACAGGATGATCAGGCTCGTCGTGATTCCGACGATCGCGATCGTGATGCCGGCGGCGTTGAGGATCGGCAGAAGGCTCGGGCCGGGGAGGTGGATCTCCTCGCCGACGGGCGGGGGCGTCTGCTCAGGCTGGATCTGGCTCATGGTCCTAGGAGATGTAGATCGCGGCGGCCAGGAACGACGCGCCGAACATGAAGACGCAGACGGCCGTGGCGATCAGCGCGGAGCGGATGTTCTTGCGAGCGAGTCGACGGTCCATGGGTTTCCTCGAGTCTACGTTTCAGGTCAGGTTGCAGAGGGTCAGAGCTTCACGTCGGCCACCATCGCGCCGAACAGCAGCGCGAGGTAGAGCATCGAGAAGAGGTAGAGCTTGAGCGCGGAGGCGGGGGACGGCTGCCGCTGGAGCTTGATCGCGAGATACAGGAACCAGCCGCCGAGCAGCGCGGCGCAGACGGCGTAGATGCCGTCGAACAGCTGGCCGGCGAACGGCAGGAAGGTCACGGCCACGAGCAGGAAGCTGTAGAGCGTGATCTGACGGCGCGTCTCGTCCTCGCCGCGCACGACCGGCAGCATCGGCACGCCGACCTCGGCGTACTCGTCCTTCATCCGCAGTGACAGCGCCCAGAAGTGGGGCGGGGTCCAGTAGAAGACGATCGCGAACAGGTAGAGCGCCGCGGGGTCGAACGAGCCCGTCACGGCGACCCAGCCGACGAGCGGCGGGACGGCCCCGGCGGCCCCGCCGATCACGATGTTCTGCGGCGTCGTGCGCTTCAGCCACAGCGTGTAGACGAAGACGTAGCCGAGGAAGCCGATCAGCGCGAAGACGGCCGCCAGGATGTCGACGGTCAGCGACAGCAGCACGAACGAGGCGATCTGCAGGCTGAAGCCGTAGATCAGCGCCGCGCGCGGGCTGACGCGCCCCGAGGGGATCGGCCGGTTGGCCGTGCGCGCCATACGGGCGTCGATGTCGCGGTCATACCAGTGGTTGACCGCGCCGGCGCCGCCGGCGGACAGGTAGCCGCCGATCAGCGTCAGCAGGATCAGGCCGATCGACGGGCTGCCGGCGATCTCCATCGTCGCCACGGTCGTCAGCAGCAGCAGCAGCTGGACGCGCGGCTTCGTCAGGGTGATGTAGTCCGCAACGACCTGACGCACGCCGCTGTGGGCGTGCGTCGGCTTGACGGGCGTTGTGAAGCGTGAAGCTTCCACGGGGGAGAGGCTACGCGCTCGCGGTCGTCTCGTGCTCGATGCCGGACTGACGCTCCACCTGACGCCGGATGTCCTTCATCGGCTCGACGGAGCGCACACGCGGCACCTCGTCGAAGTTGTTGACCGGCGGCGGCGAGGTCGTGAACCACTCGAGCGTGTTGCCCTTCCACGGGTCCGGACCGGCGATCGCGCCGTTCTTGTAGCTGCGGAGGAAGTTCCACACCGACAGCAGGATCCCGATGCCGAGCACGAACGAGCCGACCGTCGAGATCTGGTTGTAGAGCGTCCAGCCGGCATCGCCCGAGTACTGGTAGATGCGGCGCGGCATGCCGGAGAGGCCGGCCGCGTGCTGCACCAGGAACGTCAGATTGAAGCCGACGAACATGATCCAGAAGGAGGCCTTCGCGAGCGGCTCGTTGCAGAGCCGGCCGGTCATCTTCGGGTACCAGTAGTAGAGCCCGCAGAAGATCGTGAAGACCGCGCCGCCCATCAGCACGTAGTGGAAGTGAGCGACGACGAAGTACGTGTCGGTCAGCTGCCAGTCGACGGGGAAGACGGCGAGGAAGATGCCGGTGATGCCGCCGATCACGAAGATCGCGATGAAGCCGACCGCGAAGTACAGCGGCGAGGCCATCACGATCGAGCCGCGCCACAGCGTCGCGATCCAGTTGAAGATCTTGACGCCCGTGGGGACGGCGATCAGGAAGGACGACAACATGAAGAAGCCGAGCACGACGGTCGGGACCGGCACCGAGAACATGTGGTGCGCCCACACGAGCGCCGCCAGGAAGGCGATCACGGCGGTCGAGGCGGCGATCGCCTTGTAGCCGAAGATCGGCTTGCGGGCGAAGACCGGCAGGACCTCCGAGATGATCCCGAAGCCCGGCAGGATCATGATGTAGACCTCGGGGTGACCGAAGAACCAGAAGAGGTGCTGCCAGAGGACTGGCGAGCCGCCTTCGGTCGGGTCGAAGAAGTGCGTTCCGAAGTGCCGGTCGGTCAGGAGCATCGTGACCGCGCCCGCGATCACCGGCAGCGCCAGGATCAGCAGCAGGGCGTAGATCAGAATCGTCCACGCGAACAGCGGCAGACGGCCCCAGCCCATGCCGGGGGCGCGCATGTTGACGATCGTCGCGTAGAAGTTGACCGCGCCGACGAGCGAGGAGATGCCGGTGATGTGGATCAGGAAGATCCAGGCGTCCTGGCCGCCGGAGGGCGTGTATATCTCGTTCGACAGCGGGGCGTAGGAGAACCAGCCGGCCTCCGGCGGCTGCCACAGCAGCGACGC
>DATIOB010000164.1:0-2034 GCA_035473605.1 Conexibacter sp. | reverse complement strand
CCGGCGTGTCCTCGACCGCGATCGAGCCGCGGTGCGCGTGGACCACGCCCTGCACGATCGCGAGCCCGAGCCCGGCACCGGCGCGGCCACGCTCGCGCCCGGCCTCGCGCCGCCAGAAGCGCTCGAACAGGTGCTCGCGGTCGGCCGCGGCCGGACCGGGACCGGCGTCGCGGACGGTGATCGCCGCACGCCCCGCGGTGTAGACGAGCGAGACGGTCACCGGCTCGCCGGGGGGCCCGTGGACGACCGCGTTCTCGATCAGGTTGCCGAGCGCGCGCCGCAGCGCGTCCTCGTCGCCGTTCGCGACCGCGCCGTCGACCCGCCCGAGCTCCACCCGCGGCTGCGCCTCGGCTGCCTCCCGCACGAGCGCGTCGAGCCGCACCGGCCGGCGCTCCGGCGGCCCGGAGCGCTCGCGCTCGAGCGTGAGGAGGTCATCGACGATCCGGCCCAGCCGCATCGCGTCGTGGCGCAGCTCCGCGAGCAGCTCCTCGTCGGCGCCGTGGCGCGCGGCGTACTCGACGTTGCCGAGCAGGCTGGTGACCGGCGTGCGCAGCTCGTGCGACGCGTCGGCGAGGAAGCGCCGTTCGCTGTCGCGCGCACGGTCGAGCGCCGCCAGCATCCCGTTGAGCACGTCCGTCAGCTGCCCGATCTCGTCCTCGGTGGTGGCAGGCGGCATCCGCCGGCCGGGGTCGGGCATCCGCTCGATCTCGCGCGCGGCGTCGGACAGCCGCCGCAGCGGCCGCAGCCCGCGCCGCGTCAGGAGCGCTGCGGCGAGTCCCGCCAGCAGCGCGGCCCCGAGCGCGGCGAACAGCAACAGCACGCGCAACCGGCGCAGCGTGCGCTCGATGTCGGAGGTGTCGGAGCCGACGAGCACGGCGCCGCCGGCCGCCAGGCCGCCGGTCTGGGGCAGCGGCGCGGCATAGAGCCGCAACGGCCGGCCGCCCAGCTGCAGGTCGTCGAAGCCGGCATGCCCGGCGAGCGCGCGCGTCACGGCGCGGTCGCGGGGCAGGATGCGCGCGCCGAGGGTGAGCGAGCGCGCCACGATCCGGCTGCGGGCGTCGAGCACCTCGACGACGACCTGCCGGCCGCCGCCCGGCGCCTCGAGCGCGCCCGGCGCGGTCAGCACGGCAGGAGCGGAGACGCTGAGCCGGGCGACGTCCCGCGCGCGCTGCTGGAGCGCCTGGTCGAGCGAGGAGCGCAGCTCCTGCGCCGTGATCGCGCTCGCGGCGATGCCGAACAGGGCCAGCGCGGCGAGGATCGCCCCGAGCGAGGCGGCCACGAGCCGGGCGCGGAACGTGCGCGGTCTCACGAACGCAGCATGAACCCCACGCCGCGGACGGTGTGGATGAGCGGCGGCTCGCCCAGCTTCCGGCGCAGCCGCCCGACGTAGCGATCGACCACGTTGGGCACCGCCGCGTCGTCCCACACCTGCTCGAGCGCGCGCTCGCGCGTCAGCACACTGCGCGGATCGCGCAGCAGCAGCTCGAGCAGCGCCGCCTCACGCCCGCTCAGTTCGACGGCACGGCCGCCGCGCGTCGCGATGCGCGTCGGCAGGTCGAGCGTGAGATCGGCGAAGCGCAGCAACTCGGTCGCGGGCGCGCCGCGCCGGGTCAGCGCCCGGATGCGCGCGATCAGCTCCTCGGTCGCGAACGGCTTGACCAGGTAGTCGTCGGCGCCGGCCTGCAGCCCGACGACGCGGTCGGGCACCGCGTCGCGTGCCGTCAGCATCAGCACGGGCGTGGTCATGCCTTTGGCGCGCAGGCGCCGGCACACCGCGAGGCCGTCCATGCCGGGCATCGCCACGTCGAGCACGATCACGTCGGGGAGCGAGCGCTCGACCTCGGCCAGCGCCGCGCCGCCGTCCGCGGCGACGGCGACCGCGAAGCCTTCAGCGGTCAGCGTGCGGGCGAGCATCCGCTGGAGCGGCGGGTCGTCGTCGACGACGAGGACGCGCGGCTCAGCCGCCGGCAACGTCACGGCGCAGGAACACCAGGTAAGCGCCGAGCAGCGCCGGCAGCGCGTACAGGGAGCAGA
>DATIOB010000163.1:0-1718 GCA_035473605.1 Conexibacter sp. | reverse complement strand
GCTGGCCCTGGCGGTCGGCGTGCGCTGCCGGAGTCGTCGATGCTGTCATTTTGCCCTCCGCTGGGCGACCGTGACCATGTCCTTGTCGCCGCGGCCGGACAGCCCGACGATGATCGAGCCGTCGGGGCCGACCAGCCTGGCGACCTCGTCGAGCGCGGCGACCGCGTGCGCGGTCTCGAGCGCGCACAGGATGCCCTCGGTGCGCGCGAGCCGCTCGAGGCCGGCGAGCGCCTCGTCGTCGGTGCGCGAGACGTAGGTCGCGCGGCCGCTGTCCTTCCAGGCCGCGTGCTCGGGGCCGACGCCCGGGTAGTCGAGCCCGGCGCTGATCGAGTGCGCGTGCGCGATCTGGCCGTCGTCGTGGGTGAGCACGTAGCTCTTGCTGCCGTGCAGCACGCCGACCCGGCCGGCGCCGAGCGTCGCGGCGTGGCGGCCGGTCGCGATCCCGTCGCCCGCCGCCTCGACGCCGATCAGCCGGACGCCGGGATCGTCGACGAACGGCGCGAACAGCCCGCCGGCGTTCGAGCCGCCGCCGACGCACGCGACGCACGCATCCGGCAGCCGGCCGGTCGTCGCGAGGATCTGCGCGCGGGCCTCGCGGCCGATCACCGACTGCAGGTCGCGCACCATCCACGGGTACGGGTGCGGGCCGGCGACCGAGCCGATCAGGTAGAACGTGTCGCCGACGTTGGTCACCCAGTCGCGCAGCGCCTCGTTCATCGCGTCCTTGAGCGTGCGCGTGCCGCTCTCGACCGCGTGGACCTTGGCGCCGAGCAGGTGCATGCGCTCGACGTTGAGCGCCTGGCGCACGACGTCCTCGGCGCCCATGTAGACCTCGCACGGGATGCCGAACAGCGCCGCCACCGTCGCGGTCGCGACGCCGTGCTGGCCCGCGCCGGTCTCGGCGATCAGCCGCTTCTTGCCCATCCGGCGCGCGAGCACCGCCTGACCGATGCAGTTGTTGATCTTGTGCGCGCCGGTGTGGTTCAGGTCCTCGCGCTTCAGGTAGACCTGCGCGCCAACCGCGTCCGACAGCCGGCGCGCGTGATAGAGCAGCGACGGCCGGCCGACGTAGTTCGTGAGCAGGTCATCGACCTCGGCCCAGAACGTCGTATCGGCGCGCGCGGCCCGCCACGCGACCTCGAGCTCGGCGATCGCCGGCATCAGCGTCTCGGCGACGTACTGGCCGCCGAACGCGCCGAACCGGCCATTGTCGGGGACCGAGAGGGCTGCGATCTCCTCGACCGTCGACCGGGTACCAGACCTCGCGGACTCCGCCTCGTCGAGCTCGACGTACGTGGTCGTCTTCATCAGCTTCTCGCGTACCATAGCCTGGCGCGGCGCGGCCAGGGAAGCCGCGCTACCCAGCACCGCTGATGAAGCGGTCACGCTCGTACCCGGCCGCACCCTGTCGGCGTCGGTGAGGTACTCGATATCCGCGAGCGCTCGCGGGAGCACGCCGACGCGAAAACGCGGGCATCTGCGGATCAGAAGGTCCGCAGCAGCGCGCGCACCGTTTCGAGCGGAATCAGCTTGCCTTCGCGCATCGCCTCGATGGCCTCGTCGAGTGCCTTCTGATCTTCATCATCCAGATCGATCTCTGGCTGTGGCTCATCGATGACGAGGAGCAGCTTCGTTCCCTCGGAGGACTTCGCCCTCGTCACGATCTTACCGTTGACTACCTTTGCGCGAGCGCTACGCATCGACCTTCAGTGTACTAC
>DATIOB010000162.1:0-4662 GCA_035473605.1 Conexibacter sp. | reverse complement strand
GCCGGCTGGGTCGGGACGGAGGCGGCGCTGACCTTCAGCTCGGCGTGGGCGGCCAATGAGGCGGCGATCGGCGCGCTCTGCGCCGGACGCGAGACGTGGGTCCTCTCCGACGCGCTGAACCACGCCTCGATCGTCGACGCGATCCGGCTGGCGCGGCCGGCCGGCAAGCGCGTCTATGCGCATGCCGACATGGCGGCGCTGGAGGCGGCGCTGCACGAGGTCCCGGCCGGCGCGCGGCGCGTCGTCGTCAGCGACGGCGTCTTCTCGATGGAGGGCGATCTCGCCCCGCTGCCGCGGCTGGTCGAGCTGTGCCGCGCGCACGACGCGGTGCTGGTGCTCGACGACTCGCACGGAACCGGCGTGCTCGGCGCGCGCGGCCGCGGCACGCCCGAGCAGTTCGGCCTGCTCGGCGAGGTCGACGTGATCGTCTCGACGCTGGGCAAGGCGCTGGGCGGCGCCGCCGGCGGCTTCGTCGCCGGCTCGCGCGAGCTGTGCGCGGTGCTGGAGCAGCGCGCCCGCCCGCAGCTCTTCTCCAACGCCCTGCCGCCGACGGTGGCGTGCAGCGCGCTGGCGGCGCTGCGCGTGCTGGAGCGCGAGCCCGAGCGCGTCGCGCGGCTGCGCGGCAACGCCGCCGCGCTGCGCCACGGCCTCGCCGCGCGCGGGCTGCGGCCGCTGCCGGGCGACTCCGGGATCGTGCCGGTGATCGTCGGCGAGACGGCGACCGCGGTCGCCGTCAGCGAGCGGCTGCTGGCGCGCGGCCTGTTCGTGACCGGCTTCGGCCATCCGGTCGTGCCGGAGGGGACGGCGCGCGTGCGGCTGCAGGCGTCGGCGGCGCTGAGCGCCGCGCAGGTGCAGCAGGCGATCGAGGCAGTGACGAGCGAGGTGCAGCGATGAGCGAGTTCCCGAGCGGGCCCTACCGCAACGTCGTCGGCGGCGAGCTGCTCGACGCCCGCGACGGCGCGACGCAGACGATCGTCGAGCCGGCGACCGGCGCGCCGCTGGCGCAGGTGCCGCGCAGCGGCGCCGCCGACGTCGAGCATGCCGTCGGCGTCGCCGCCGCGGCGTTCGAGACGTGGGGGCAGACGACGCCGCAGGAGCGGCAGGTCGCGCTGCTGAAGCTGGCCGAGCTGGTCGAGCGCCACAGCGAGGAGCTGGCGCGGCTGGAGTCGCGCGACGCCGGCAAGCCGCTGCCGGCCGCGCGCGAGGAGTTCCCCGTCTGCGTCGAGGAGCTGCAGTTCTTCGCGGGCGCCGCGCGGGTCCTCGACGGCAAGGCGGCCGGCGAGTACATGCGCGGCTACACGTCGATGCTGCGGCGCGAGCCGATCGGCGTCGTCGGCCAGATCACGCCGTGGAACTACCCGTTCCAGATGGCGATCTGGAAGATCGCGCCGGCACTGGCCGCCGGCAACACGATCGTCCTGAAGCCGTCGGAGCTGACGCCGCTCTCGACGCTGCGGCTGGCCGAGCTGGCGCTGGAGGCGCTGCCGCCGGGCGTGCTCAACGTCGTCACCGGCGACGGCGATCCGGTCGGCGCGGCGCTCGTGCGCGATCCGCGCGTCGGGATGGTCTCGCTGACCGGCTCGGTCGCGACCGGCAAGCGGATCGCGGCGGAGGCGGCGGCGACGCTCAAGCGCGTCCATCTGGAGCTGGGCGGCAAGGCGCCGGTCGTCGTCTTCGACGACGCCGACCTGGAGGCGGTCGCCGCCGCGGTGACGGTCGGCGCGACCTTCAACGCCGGGCAGGACTGCACCGCGGCGACGCGCGTGATCGCGGCGCCGGAGGTCTACGACGAGCTGCGCGAGCGGCTCGCCGCGTCGATGGCGGCGGTCCGCGTCGGCGATCCGGCCGGCGCCGGGGAGATCGACATGGGCCCGCTCATCTCCGCGCGCCAGCGCGAGCGCGTGCTCGGCTTCGTCGCGCGCGCCGCCGACGGCGGGGCGGAGGTGCTGACCGGCGGCGGCGCCGTCGGCGAGGCCGGCTTCTTCGTCGCGCCGACGGTCGTCGCGGGTCCCCGCCAGGACGCCGAGATCGTGCAGCAGGAGGTCTTCGGCCCGGTGATCGCCGTGCAGCGCGCCGACGCCGAGGAGACGGCGCTGCGGTGGGCCAACGACACCCCGTACGGTCTCGCGGCGTCGGTCTGGACGCGCGACGTCGGCCGCGCGCTGCGAGCGGCCAAGCGGCTGCGCTTCGGCTGCGTCTGGATCAACGACCATCTCCCGTTCGTCTCCGAGATGCCGCACGGCGGCTTCAAGCAGTCGGGCTACGGCAAGGACCTGTCGGCCTACGCGCTGGAGGAGTACACCGAGCTGAAGCATGTGATGGCAAAGCTCGACTGAGCGCGCCGCGCGCTCGCGCGAGCACCGGCCCGGCGCCTCGCGGCGCCGGGCCCTTCGGCGTTCCCGGTCACTGAATCGAGCAGGCGGCGGTCACTGAACTTTCACCCGTTCTTCACTGCTTTGCCCTTGACTCGCACCGGCAATTGTTGAACAATCACCGTGACCCTGATTGTTCCACAATCCATACGCGGGCTTGGGACGGCGCGTCCGCGCAGCAGAAGGAGCACGAAGATGGCCGATGTCGAGTTCGACGCGGACGGCAACGACTTGCCCGCGGCGCGGCACAGCCGCCGCGACGTCATCCGCGGCGGCGCCCGCTACGTCGCAGGCGCCTCGGTGGCGGCGCACATCCTCGCCGCGACCGGCGCTGGCGACGCCTTCGCGCAGGAGCTGCGCGGCGTCGCCGCCCGCACCGGCAAGCGCGGCTACGGGCCGCTGGTGAAGACCGGCGGCGACATGTCGCTGCCGAGAGGGTTCCGCGCGGTCTCCTTCGACGCGATCGGCGCCGTCATGAGCGACGGCAACAAGCTGCCCGGCAACCACGACGGCTCGGCCTGCGTCGGCGCCGGCGTCAAGGGCCAGGCGGCGATCTTCCGCAACCACGAAGAGGACACGATCAGCAAGGCGATGGCGCCGAAGGGCGCCTACGACCGCTCAGCGCCCGGCGGCGTCACGAAGGCGATCTTCGACACCGAGAAGGGGATCCACGTCGCCTCCGCCGTCGTGCTCGCCGGCACCGCCAACAACTGCAACGGCGGGCTGACGCCGTGGGGCTCGTGGCTGACCTGCGAGGAGATGACCGACGGCCGCCGCCAGGGCTTCGAGAAGGACCACGGCTACATCTTCGAGGTGCCGGTCGACGCGACCGGCCCCGTCGAGGCGGTGCCGCTGAAGGCGATGGGCCGCTTCGAGCACGAGGCCTGCGCCGTCGACCCGCAGACCGGGATCGTCTACATCACCGAGGACAACGGCGACCCGGCCGACGGCTTCTACCGCTTCCTGCCGCACACCAGAGGCAAGCTGCAGCGCGGCGGCGTGCTGCAGATGCTGTGCGTGCAGGGCCGGTCCAGATACGACACCGCCAGCGGCCAGAAGGTCGGCAAGCGGCTGCGCTGCGAGTGGGTGACGATCAGAGACCCCGATCCCAGCGATGCCGACAAGCATCCCGACGCCGTCTACCAGCAGGGGCTGGCGCAGGGGGCGGCGAGCTTCGTCGGGCTGGAGGGCGCGCGCTGGCACCGCGGCCACGTCTACTTCTCCGCGACCGAGGGCGGCGACGCCGAGGTCGGCCAGATCTGGCGCTACACGCCCGGGCCGACCGCGCGCCAGGGCGGGATCCTGACGCTCGTCTACGAGTCGCCCGGCAGAAAGGTGCTCGACTGCCCCGACGGGCTCGAGATCAGCCCGCGCGGCGGCGTGATGCTGTGCGAGGGCGGCGACGGCAACGAGGTCGACGGCGGCGACAACTACATCCGCATCCTCTCGCCGCAGGGCAGGATCGAGCCGTTCGCGCGCAACGACGCGCCCCTGGACCTGCACGAGTACGACGACGAGGACTTCCCCAAGCCGGGGCCGATCGGCCGCTCGGAGTGGTCGGGCCTCTGCTACTCGCCGGACGGGAAGTGGATGTTCGTCAGCATCTCCAACCCCGGCAAGACGTACGCGATCACCGGGCCCTGGGAGAAGGGCTGGGCCTGACCTGATCGATGCGGCGGGAGGGCGCTCCCTCGGGCGCCCTCCCGCGTTCGCGTTCGCGTTCGCGTTTGCCCGCGCGCGGCGCGGGTAGCTCGCGAGCATGCGCCTGCTCGCCGTCGTCGCCGAACCGATCTCCGCGGAGCTGCTGCGCAACGTCGCCGGCGAACTGCCCGACGACGCGGAGGTGATGGTGATCGCGCCCGCGACGACCCACTCGCCGCTGCGCTTCTGGGTCTCCGACGTCGACAAGGCGATCGCGCACGCGGAGCGGACGCAGGAGGAGACGGTCGAGCGGCTGACGGAGGCCGGCATCGACGCCGCCGGCGACGTCGGCGAGAGCGAGCCGCTGGTCGCGATCCAGGACACGCTGGTGACGTTCGCGGCCGACCGCATCGTGCTGATCGGGCACGAGCGCGACGCGCAGGACTACCGCGAGGACGCCGATCTGCCGCGGCAGGTGCGCGAGCGCTTCGGGCTGCCGGTCGACGTCGGCGTCGTCAGCCGCTGAGCGGCCGCCCAGCCGCCGGCGCCACCGCCGCCGCGCGCGCCGCGTCGCGCCGCGCGCGACCGCCGCCCCTGCTATCGATACCGGCCATGGCTGACCTCAGCGCCCGCGCGGCGCGTCGCATCG
>DATIOB010000161.1:0-4797 GCA_035473605.1 Conexibacter sp. | reverse complement strand
CGAGGCGATCGGCTCCGCCGAGCCGGCCGTCGACGCCGAGTCGATCCTGCTGCTGGCCGAGCTGCTCGACGCGCTCGGCGTGCAGGGCGTGCGGCTGCGGCTCGGCTCGCTGGGCACGCCCGCGACGCGCGCCGACTACAGAGCGGAGCTGCAGAGCTACCTGCGCGCGCACGAGGACAAGCTGTCGCAGGAGGTGCGCGACCGCATCGACCTCAACCCGCTGCGCGCCTTCGACGCCGACCACCCCGGCACGCGCGAGGTGATGGCCGGCGCGCCGCTGCTGCTCGACCGTCTGACGGGCGAGGACGCCGACCACTTCGCCGAGGTGCGCGCGCTGCTCGACGGCGCCGACCTCGCCTACGAGGTCGACCCGACGCTCGTGCGCGGCCTCGACTACTACGCGCGCACGCTCTTCGAATTCACGTCCGACGCGCTCGGCGCCCAGTCGGGCGTCGGCGGCGGCGGCCGCTACGACGGGCTGATCGAGCAGATCGGCGGCCCGCCGACGCCCGGGATCGGGTGGGGGGCGGGGGTCGAGCGGATCCTGCTCGCCGGCCACGAGCACCCGCACGCCCCGCCGGTCGTCGACCTCTTCGTCGCGCACACCAGCGACGCCGGCCGCCGCGCCGGCTTCGAGCTGGCGCTGGAGGCGCGCCGCGCCGGCCTCTCCGCGCAGCTGGAGCTGGCCGGGCGCTCGCTGAAGGGCCAGCTGAAGCAGGCCGGGCGGATCGGCGCCCGCTCGCTGGCGATCATGGGCGAGGACGGCACGACCGTCGCGCTGAAGGACCTGGAAAGCGGCGAGCAGGACGAGATCGAACTGCAGCGGGTGATCCCGCTGGTGCTCCGAAAGGGAAAGACGCTGGCATGAAGACTCCGCGCGCGAACGCCTACCGAGACGCGTGGGCCGGCGAGGTGACCGCGGTCCGCGCCGATCAGCCGGCGCGCGTCGCCGGCTGGGTCCACCGCCGCCGCGACCACGGCGGGCTGATCTTCATCGACCTGCGCGACCGCTCCGGGCTGCTGCAGCTGACCTTCCATCCCGATCGCGCGCCCGAGGCGCACAGACTGGCGCACGCGCTCCGCTCCGAGCACGTGCTGACGGCCGTCGGCACGGTCGTGCGGCGCTCGCAGGAGAACGTCAACCCGAACCTGCCGACCGGCGAGGTCGAGCTGCTCGTCGACGAGCTGATCGTCCACGCCGCGGCCGACACGCCGCCGTTCCCGATCGACGAGGACGGCCCGGTCGACGAGACGCTGCGCCTGCGCCACCGCGCGCTCGACCTGCGCCGCACGCCGCTGCAGGAGGCGCTGAAGCTGCGCCACCAGGTCGTCCACACGATGCGCAACGTGCTGACCGAGCGCGACTTCCTCGAGATCGAGACGCCGGTGCTGACGCGCTCGACGCCCGAGGGCGCGCGCGACTACCTCGTGCCGGCACGGATAGACGCCGGCTCCTTCTACGCGCTGCCGCAGTCGCCGCAGCTGTTCAAGCAGCTGCTGATGATCGGCGGCTACGAGCGCTACTACCAGATCGCCCGCTGCTTCCGCGACGAGGACACGCGCGCCGACCGCCAGCCCGAGTTCACGCAGCTCGACCTCGAGATGTCGTTCGTCGCCGAGGACGACGTGATCGAGACGATGGAGTCGGTGATGGGGGCGATCTTCGCCGCGACCGACTTCCAGGTCGCGCCGCCCGCCTGGCCGCGGATGTCGTACGCGGAGGCGATGCTGCGGTTCGGCTCCGACCGCCCCGACACCCGCTTCGGGCTCGAGATCAGCGACCTCGGCGCGCACTTCGAGGGGACCGAGTTCAAGGTCTTCGCCGGCGCGCTCGCCGGCGGCGGCGTGATCCGCGGCCTCAACGCCGGCGCGCGCGAGCTGCCGCGCAGAGAGCTGGACATCCTCACCGAGCTGGCCAGACAGCATGGGGCGAAGGGCCTCGTGTGGGCGTTCGTGCAGGAGGACGGCACGTGGCGCTCGCCCGCCGCCAAGGCGCTCTCGGACGAGGACCGGGCTGCGATCGAAGCGGCGCTTTCGGCCAAGCCCGGCGACCTGCTGCTGATCGTCGCCGATAAGCCGAGCGTCGCCGCGCAGTCGCTCGGCGCGCTGCGGCTCGACCTCGCCGACCGCTTCTCGCTGGTCCCCGAGGGTCGTCACGACATCCTCTGGATCGTCGACTTCCCGATGTTCGAGCAGGACGACGACGGCAGCTGGAACGCGCTGCACCACCCGTTCACGGCGCCGACCGGCGACCTCGACGGCGATCCCGGCGCGCTGAAGTCGCGCGCCTACGACCTCGTGCTCGACGGCTCGGAGATCGGCGGCGGATCGATCCGCATCAGCACCCCGGAGGTGCAGCAGAAGGTGCTCTCGCTGCTGGGGATCGACGCCGAGGAGGCGCAGTCGCGCTTCGGCTTCCTGCTCGACGCGCTCAGATTCGGCGCCCCGCCGCACGGCGGCATCGCGATGGGCGTCGACCGGATCGTCACGCTCCTTGCCGGCCGCGACTCGATCCGCGACGTGATCGCCTTCCCGAAGGCGGCCAGCGGCAGCGATCCGCTGACGGGCGCTCCGGCGCCGGTCGACGAGCCGCAGCTGAGAGAGCTGGGCCTCAGAGTGACCGCCTTCAAGGCGCCGCCGGCAACCTGATCGGCAGCGTTCTCGCGCCCCGCCGGCGTCAGGCGGCGCTGTCGTGCGCTGCGGCTGCGGCGTCGCCGTCGCCGGCGCGCGCTCTGCGGTCGTCGCGGTCCTGCGCGGCGAGCGCGATCAGCGTCAGCGCGGCGACCGGCACGGCGACGGTCCAGCGCGGGATGCCGAAGCCGTCGCCGATGATCGCGCTGACGGCCGCCGGCAGCACCGCGAGGCCGAGCACGGTCAGCCCGTCGGTCGGCCGCAGCGCGCAGTAGAGCAGCACGATCGCCAGACAGGCCAGTTCGACCACGAGCCCGGCCGCGTCGTCGAGCAGCGCCGCGCCGGCGATCGCGACCGCGATCGCGCCACCGACGACCCAGACCGACGGCAGCGTTCCGACGGTCGCACGGGCGGGTGCGAGCAGGCGGTCGAGGCTGTCGGGGAGCGGGCGCATCGACGGGGATCATCGCTGACCGCCGCCGCCGATGCAGAGCGCCGCCCGTCCAGGCGGGACCGCGGCCGCCCTCTAGACTCGACGGTCGTGGATCCCGAGCTGTTCGAGCATCACCTCACCTCCGCGCACGGGCGCGGGCGGGCACCGCAGGGCGCGGCGATCGGCGTCGCCGGCACGAGACTGTGCGGTGACGTCGTGCGGGTCGCGCTGGCGCTCGACGACGACGGGCGGCGCGTCGGCGCCGTCGGCTGGGAGGCGGAGGCGTGCGGCGCGACGATCGCGTCGCTGAGCGCGGTCGCCGAGCTGGTGCGGGGGATGGAGCTGCTGGAGGTCGCGCGGCTCGGCGCGCACGACGTCGCCGGGCAGCTCGGCGGTCTCTCCGCCGGCAAGTTCCACGCCGCCGAGCTGGTCGCCGACGCGCTCGCGCGGGCGCTCGGCACCGCCGTGCGGGAGCGCGCGGCGCTCCTGCCGCCGGCCGACGGCACGCAGCGCACGCTGGTCGCGATGTCCGGCGGCGTCGACAGCGCCGTCGTCGCGCTGCTGGCCGGGCGCGAGCAGGGCGACGCGGTCGCCGTGACGCTGGAGCTGTGGGCCGACGAGGCCAACGACGGCGAGCGCTCCTGCTGCTCGGCGCAGGCGGTCCGGCATGCGCGCGCGCTCGCGCACCGGATGGGCATGCCGCACCTGACGCTCGACCTGCGCGACGAGTTCCGCGCCGGCGTCGTGACGCCGTTCCTGGAGGACCACCGCGCCGGGCTGACGCCGAACCCCTGCATCCGCTGCAACGGCCACGTGCGGCTCGACGCGATGCTCGACTTCGCCGACCGCCTCGGCGCCGCGACGCTGGCGACCGGCCACTACGCACGCGTCGAGGACGGGGCGGACGGCCCGCTGCTGCGCGCCGCCGTCGACGCCTGGAAGGACCAGACCTACATGCTCGCCGCGCTCGCGCCCGACTCGCTGGCGCGGATGCGCTTCCCGCTCGGCGAGCTGACGAAGCCGCAGGTGCGCGAGCTGGCCGCCGAGGCGCAGCTGCCGGTCGCCTCCAAGCCCGACTCGCAGGACCTCTGCTTCCTCGCCGGCACCAACCGCACCGACTTCCTCGCCCGCCATGCCGGGATCGAGCGGCAGCCGGGGGAGATCGTCGACAGCGGCGGCCGCGTGCTCGGCAGCCACAGCGGCCATCACGGCTACACCGTCGGGCAGCGCAGAGGACTCGGCGTCGCCGCCGAGGAGCCGCTGTACGTGCTGCGCACCGAGCCGGCGCGCAACCGCGTCGTCGCCGGCACGCGCGCCGAGCTGGCGACGACGGCCGTGCCGCTGCGCGGCGCGCGCCTGCACCGCGACGGCGCGCGCGTCGACCGCGTCAAACTGCGCTACCGCGCCACGCCGCTGCCGGCGCGGCTGGTCGGCGACGCGGCGCCGGGCGCCCACCGCCGCCTGGAGGTCGCGCTGGAGCAGCCGGTCGACGGCGCCGCCCCGGGGCAGATGGCGTGCCTGATGGAGGGCGACGTCGTGATCGGCTGGGCGACGATCGACCGGCCGGCGGCGGAGCGGAGCGCGCCGCCGGCGGCCGCCGCTCAGTCGTCGTCCGGGTAGTAGTTGGTGTCGCCGACGACGATCCCTCTGCCGGCCGGGTCCGCGCGGCCGTCTCTGGCGCGCTCGATCCCGATCGTCTCGGTCGCGACTCTGCCGTCGAGGTAGCTGAAGCG
>DATIOB010000160.1:0-3117 GCA_035473605.1 Conexibacter sp. | reverse complement strand
GTCGGCGATCAGCGGCGCGCCGTGCCAGGTCTCGATCCGCACGTCCTGGTCCTGTTGCTGCAGCGCGACGGAGCGGATCAGGTCGGCGCGGCCGTAGAGGAAGCCGGAGGCGGCCGGGCCGGCGATCCACTTGCCGCCGCTGACGGCGACGAGGTCGACGCCGAGCGCGGCGAACCGTCTGAGGTTCTCCAGCGGCGGCACCGCCAGCGAGGCGTCGAGGATCACCGGGACGCCGCGCGCGTGCGCGATCGCGACGACCTGCTCCAGCGGCAAGGCGTTTGAGCCGCTGTTGGAGAAGTAGGCGACGGCGGCGGTGCGCTCGCCGATCGCCGCCTCCAGCTCGTACGGGAAGGTGAGGTCGGGGAAGCCGATCTCGACCAGCCGCGCGCCCGCCGTCCGCAGCGCGTGGTCGTAGCCGATCCGCTGGCCGCGGTGGACGACGATCTCGTCACGCGCGCCGCTGGCGTCCGGCAGCCGGTTCATCAGCGCCGGGTCGTCGCCTGCGATGCAGGCGGCCGCCGCCAGCAGCAGCGCCCCGGCCGCGCCGTTGGTGACGTAGGCGGCCTCCGCGCCGGCGAGCGCCGCGATCTCGGCGCCGACGGCGGCCTGCAGCTCGTGCATCCGCACGTAGACGCCGGCCGCCTCGCCCATCGCGTCGAGCACCTCCGGCGCGAGCACGCCGGAGCCGAGCCGCGTCGCCGGGCCGACGGCGTTGATCAGCGGCGAGATGCCGAGGCTGTCGAGCAGTCCGCTCACAGTCCGACCCTCGCGAGGTCCCACGCGAACGCCTTCGCCGGGTTCTCGACCGTCATCGTGTGGATCTGCTCCTCGCTGACGCCGCGCTCGCGCAGCATCGGCAGGAAGGTGACGATCACGTTGTCGTAGCCGCAGCCGTCGTAGAAGGCGAGCTGACCCAGTTCGCAGATGTCGTTCGACAGCATGATCTGGCCGACCAGCCCCTCGGCGCACAGCCCGGCGACGTTGTCGGCCCGCACCGACAGCGGCGCGTAGCCGCCGATGAAGGCGAGGTTGTCGACGTCGAGCCAGGCGCCGCGCTCGGCGATCGGCAGCCAGTGGCGGATGCCGGGCCGGTCGCCGAGGTGGGAGATGATCACCCTGCTCGGGTCGACGCCCTCCTCGCCGAGCAGGTCGATCTGCTCCAGCGCCAGCTCGCCCCAGTGGGTCGTGTGGGTCATGATCGGGATCCCGGTGCGCGCGTGCGCGCGGCCGGCGGCGCGGAAGACGCGCTCCTGCGCCGGCGTGACGTGGTGGCGCTCCGTCCCGATCTCGCCGATGAAGCCCGGCCGCACGCCGCTCCCGTCGACGCCGTCGACGATCTCGGCGACGAGCCGCTCGGCGAGCTGGTCGGGCAGCTCCTCCTGGATGTAGTCGGGGTAGACGCGCTCGCGGTACCAGCCGGCGCCCATCACGACGTTGACGCCGGTGCGCTCGCTGATCCGCTTCAGCGCGGCCGGGTCGCGCGCGAGCCCGATGTTGGTCGGGTCGCAGATCGTGCCGCCGCCGGCCGCCTTGTAGCGCGCGACCTCGGCGACGGCCAGCTCCTCGTCGTCGAGGATCGCGTCATACAGCTCGCGGATCCCCCACCCGTCGACGAGGATGTGGTCGTGACTGAGCGTGATGCCCATCTGCTCGGGCGCGATCGGCCCGAGCACGGTCATGACGCGGTCGTTGCTGCTGCTCATCGAACACTCCCGCGGGCGAGCCCGCTGACGATGTAGCGCTGGAAGACGACGGCGATCAGCACCGGTGGGATGAGGCTGAAGATCGACGCCGCGGCCAGCGTGGTCCACGAGAACTGCTGCAGGTTCTGCAAGCCCGCCACGACCGGCGGCACGGTCAGCTCGTTCGTCAGCACGAGCGCGTAGAAGAACTCGCTCCACGCTTCGAGGAAGACGAGCAGTCCGGCCGCGATCAACCCCGGCCGCGCGAGCGGCAGGACGATCGAGATCAGGCACTTCAGGCGCGAGGCGCCGTCGAGCATCGCCGCCTCCTCCAGCTCCTTCGGCACGCTGTCGAAGTACGACTTCAACAGCCAGATCGCCAACGGCAAGGTGAAGACGAGGTAGCTGATGATCAGCGCCGGCGCCGTGTTCAACAGCTCCGTCTTGCGGAAGAAGACGAAGAACGGCGAGACGATCGCGATCGCCGGCACCACGCGCGAGGCGAGCAGCCCGAGGTACGCGATCTTCGCGCCGCGGAATGGGTAGCGCGAGAACGCGTACGCCGCCGCCCCGCCGACGACGAGGTTGATCAGCACGACCACCAGCCCGACGAGCACGCTCCGCCCCATCGCCGGCATGAGCCGCTCGACGGCGTTGGTGCTCGAGGCGGTGACGCCCGCGCCGGCATCGTCGGCGAACGGCGTCGAGTCGCCCTGCAGGATCGCCGTGTAGTTCTTCAGCGTCGGCTCCTGCGGGATCCAGTGGTACGGCACGCTGCCGACCTCGGAGGGCTTCATGAAGCTGGAGGCGATCGTGAAGTAGAGCGGGAACAGGACCCAGATCGCGAACAGCAGGACGCCGATGTAGATCAGGCACTGCCGCACGGTGTTGCGTCTCTTCGGGCGACGTCTGCGCATCGGCGCCGCCCCTGCTGCGACGGCGCTCATGCGTTGCCCTCCGTCACGTCGCCGGAGCGGTAGAGCAGCTTCACGAACAGCAGCCCGATCAGCAGCGCCACGACGCCGAGCACGACCGCCACGGCCGAGCCCATGCCGACGTTGGTGTACACGAACAGCTGCTGGTAGAGGAAGATCGACAGCACCTCCGTCGCGTTGCCGGGGCCGCCCTGCGTCAACGCGTAGATCACGTCGAACTGCATGAAGCCGAAGATCACGTTGATGACGATCACGACGACGATCACGGGCTTCAGCCACGGCAGCGTGATCAGCCGCAGCCGCTGCCACGCGGTCGCGCCGTCGACCTTGGCGGCCTCCGGCAGCTCGTGCGGGATCGTCTGCAGGCCGGCGAGGAACAGCAGCGCCGCGAACGACGCCTGCCGCCACGCGGCCGCGAGCACCGAGATGATGAGCGCGCCGGTGTCGCTCGAGAGCCACGCCTTGTACTCGTCGATGACGCCGAGTTGGTAGAGGGCGCC
>DATIOB010000159.1:0-17210 GCA_035473605.1 Conexibacter sp. | reverse complement strand
GGTTGTTCTCGCAGACGAAGACGAGCGGCAGCGCCCACAGCGCCGCGATGTTGATCGCCTCGCCGAAGGCGCCGGTGCCGGTCGCGCCCTCGCCGAAGAAGGCGACGGTCACGTCGTCGCGGTCCTGCGCCTGCATCGCGTAGGCGGCGCCGGTCGCGATCGGCAGGCCGGCGCCGACGATCCCGTTGGTGCCGAGCAGGCCGATCGACGGGATCGCGACGTGCATCGAGCCGCCCCGCCCGCGCGAGTAGCCGCTCTCGCGCCCGAGCAGCTCGGCCATCAGCCGGTCGGGGCGAGCGCCCTTGGCGAGGCAGTGGTGGTGCCCGCGGTGGGTCGAGAGCACGGCGTCGCTGCGGCGCAGCTCCGCGCAGGCGCCGACCGCGACCGCCTCCTGGCCGATCGACAGGTGCAGCGGCCCGGGCACCAGCCCCTCGCCGTGCTGGTCGTGGACCGTCTCCTCGAAGCGGCGGCTGAGCCGCATCAGGCGATAGCGCCCGGCGGCGGTGCGCAGCGCGCCGTCCTCCCCTGCCACTGGCGTGTGGACCTCCGGCATCCGTTTCCTCTCTCTCCGACACCAAACCCAACCGTCCTACCGGTCGGTAGGCCAGCGTAGCCAGAACAGAGCCTGAAGGCAAGTTCCCGACCGACCGGTCGATCAACGGGAAGGCGATAGGCTTGCCGGGTGTCCCGCACCGCACCGACCCCGCAGCCGTCCGAGAGCGCCCCGCCGAGAGTCCGCGCCGACATCATCGAAGCGGCGACGCGGATCTTCAGCGAGCGCGGCTACCACGCCGCCTCGATGAGCGAGATCGCCGACGCGCTCGGGATGCGCAAGCCGAGCCTGTACCACCACGTGCGCAAGAAGGAGGACCTCCTCTTCGCGATCCACGAGCAGCTGATCGACGAGCTGATCGAGGAGACGCTGGCGGTCATCTCCAGCTCCGAGCGGCCGGCCGACAAGCTGCGCGGCGCGCTGCGGGTCGCGCTCGGCTTCGTCGCGCGCCACCGCGACGGCGTCACCGTCTTCCTGCAGGAGCGCAGCGCCGTCAGCGGCGAGCGCTGGAACGCGCTCGTCGTCAAGCGCGACTTCTACGAGCAGATGGTCGCGCGGATCGTCGCCGAGGGCAGCGCCAGCGGCGACTTCGTCGCGGTCGACCCGGCGATCGCGACGAAGGCGGTGCTGGCGATGGCCAACTGGGGCTACACGTGGTTCCAGCCCGACGGCCCGCTGAGCGCCGACGAGGTCGCCGAGACCTTCGCGACGGTCGCGCTGCGCGGCCTCGAAGTGCGCTGAGCGGCGCGCCGCGCGGCGGCGGCGCGCCGGGCGCTCAGACCGCACCCTCCGCCGCCAGCGCTCTGCGCAGCGCGTCCTTGCGCACCTTGCCGATCGACGTCTTCGGCAGCTCCTGCGCGAAGACGACGACCGTCGGCACCTTGAAGCGCGAGAGCCGCTCGCGGCAGTGCGCGACGATCTCCTCCTCGGTCAGCCCGCTGCCCGCGACCGGCACCACGACGGCCGCGACCGCCTCGTCGCGGATCGCGTCCGGCACGCCGACGACGGCGGCCTCGGCGACGCCGGGATGGGCCGCCAGCGCGCCCTCGACCTCGATCGCCGAGACGTTCTCGCCGGCGCGCTTGATCATGTCCTTCTTGCGGTCGAAGAAGTAGAGGTAGCCGGCCTCGTCGGCCCAGGCGTTGTCGCCGGTGTGCAGGCGGTTGCCGCGCAGCGCGGCGGCGGTCGCCTCCGGGTCGCGGTAGTAGCCGAGCATCAGGTCGCGTCCGGGCCGCCCCTCGGCGACGATCTCGCCGACCTCGCCCGGCGCGACCGGCTCGCCCGCGGGATCGAGCAGCAGCAGCCGCCGTCCCGGCGAGGCGAGCCCGATCGACGGCCAGCGGCGCGGCCCGGCGATCGGCGCGACCGTCAGCAGCGTCATCGCCTCCGAGAGGCCGTAGCCGTTGATCAGCTCGACGCCGAAGCGCTGCTCGAAGGCGGCCTTCTCCTCGTCGGCGACGTTGATCGCGGAGAACAGCCGCCGCAGCGCGTGGTCGCGGTCGGCCGGGTCGGGCGGCTGCGCCAGCAGCGTGCGCAGCTGCATCGCCACGACGCAGGTCTGCGTCGCGCGGTGGGCGCGCACCTGCCCCCAGAAGCGCGAGGCGCGGTACTCCTCCAGCAGCACCAGCGTGCCGCCGGTCGTCAGCGCCGCCAGCACCGACATCGCCTGGCCGTTGACGTGGAACAGCGGCAGCGCGGTCAGGCAGCGCTCGCCCGGCTCCAGCCACAGGCAGTGGACGGCGTCGAGGCCGGCGCGCAGGCAGTTGGCGTGCGTCAGCATCACCGCCTTCGGCTTGCGCGTCGTGCCGGAGGTGAAGATCAGCTCGGCGACGTCGCCGGCGCGCGCGGCCGGCTCCGGCGCCGGCCCGCTCGCCTCCAGCAGCGCCTCGAAGCGCTCGTGCCCGGCGACCTCGCCGCGCGCGACCAGCAGCGGCAGCGGCCGGCCGCCGGCGGCGATCGCGCCCGCCGCCGTCTCCAGCAGGTCCGGCTCGGTGATCGCCAGCCGCGCCTGCGCGAACGACAGCACGTGCTCCAGCTCGGCGACCGTCGAGGCGACGTTGGCCGGCACGAAGATCGCACCCAGCCGCGCCAGCGCGAACCACGCGACGAGCACCTGCGGGCAGTTGCGCAGGTGCACGACGACGGCGTCGCCGTGGCCGATCCCGCGGTCGGCGAAGCCGCGCGCGCAGCGCTCGACCCGCTGCGCGAAGGCGGCGTAGGTCAGCTCCTCGACGTCACCGGCCGCGCTCTCGAACGTCAGGAACACGCGCGCGGGCGCCGCCTCGGCGCGCTCCAGCAGCAGGTCGGTCAGCGTGCGGTCGCCGGTCGGGTCGAGCATCGCGTCCTCATCTCGTCGGCTCATGCCATGTACATCCCGCCGTTGACGTCGAGCGTCGCGCCGTGGACGAAGGCGGCGAGGTCGGAGGCGAGCACGACGGCCATGCTCGCCTGCTCGGCCGGGCCGCAGTGGCGCCGCAGCGGCGTCCGCCGCAGCGCCTCCTCGCGCGCCTCCTCGCCGAGGATCGAGGTCATCGGCGTGACGGTGAAGCCGGGATGGAGGCAGTTGACGCGCACGCCGAGCGGTCCGGCGTACTGCGCCAGGTGGCGCGTCAGGCCCTCGACGCCGGCCTTCGACGCCGCGTACGGCGCGCTCGCGCGCAGGCCGCCGGTGCGAGCGGCGAAGGAGCCGACCAGCACGATCCGCCCGTCGCCGCCCTCGCGCATCAGCTCGACCGCCCCCTGCGCCAGCAGGAAGGCGCTGCGCAGGTTGACGTCGAGCACCTGGTCCCACTCGGCGTCGGTCACCTCGGGCAGCGGCGTCACGCGATAGATCCCCGCGCAGTGGATCAGCACGTCGAGGCGGCCGAAGCGCGCCACCGTCGCCTCCAGCAGCCGCGTCACGTCCGCCCGTCTCGACAGGTCGGCCGCGACGCGCAGCGCCGCGTCGTCGCCGACGCCCTCCAGCCGCTCGCCGTCGAGGTCGCACAGCGCCAGCCGCGCCCCCTCGCCGGCGAGCAGCTCGGCGCAGGCGCGGCCGATCCCGTTCGCCGCGCCGGTGACGAGGCAGACGCGTCCGCCCAGTCCGCTCTCCAACATCGCTCTCTCCCGTCTCGCTGCTCAGTAGCCCTTGTGCGCCGTCCAGCCGCCGTCGACGAACAGCGTCTGCCCGTGGACGAACTCTGCCGCCTCGCTGCAGAGGAAGACGGCCGGCCCGGCGATCTCGTGCGGCTGGCCCCAGCGGCCCAGCGGCGTGTTCGACGTGATCGCGCCGACCATCCGCGCGTCGCGGAAGTAGGGCGCGCTCAACGGCGTCTCGACGATCCCCGGCGCGATCGCGTTGCAGCGGATCCCCTGCGACGACAGCTCGGCGGCGATCGACTGCGTCAGCGCGATCACGCCGCCCTTGGAGGCGTTGTAGGCGACGCGGTCGCGCAGCGAGATCGCGCCGGCGATCGAGGCGAGGTTGACGATCTGGCCGCCGCCCCGTTCGAGCATCAGCGCGACCGCCGCCTGCGCGCAGAGGAAGCTGCCGGTGAGGTTGACCTCGAGCGTCCGCCGCCAGGCGTCGAGCGGATGCTCGGCGAACGGCGCCTGCACGCGCACGCCGGCGTTGTTGACGAGGAAGTCGAAGCGGCCGCAGGTCTCGGCGACCTGCGCGAAGGCGGCGCCGATCCCGTCGGGATCGGTCACGTCGCCGGTCAGCCCGAGCGCGCCCTCGCCGATCTCGGCGGCCGCCTCCTGCGCGCCCTCGACGTCGACGATCGCGACACGCGCGCCGGCCGCCGCGAACGCCTCCGCGATCGCGCGGCCGAGGCCGCGCGATCCGCCGGTCACGACGCCCGCTCTGCCCGCCAGCACGCCCTCCGCACTCATCGCGGGCCGCCTTCTGAGGCGGCCGCGCCGAGCAGGTCACGCGCGATCATCCAGCGGTGGATCTCGGCGGTGCCGTGGCCGATCCGCCACAGCCGCACCTGGCGATAGAAGCTCTGCAGCGGCGAATCTCTCGCGTAGCCGCGACCGCCGAGGACCTGCAGGCAGCGGTCGGTGACGCGCTGCGCCATCTCGGTCGCGTACAGCTTCGCCTTGAAGGCGTCGGTGCGGACGTCGTCGCCGCGGTCGGCCGCCCACGCGGTGCGGTAGACGAGCAGCCGCGCCGCGTCCAGCTCGACGGCGCTGTCGGCGAGCATGAACTGGATCGCCTGGCGGCTCGCGATCGGCCGCCCCCAGGTCGTGCGCTGCTGCGCCCACGCGACCGCCTCGTCGATGCAGCGCTGGGCGATCCCGAGCTGGTAGGAGGCGATCTTGAGGCGGCCGTGGCTGAGCTGGTGGTCGGCGGTCGCGAAGCCGGCGTCGACCGCCCCCAGCCGCTGCGCGTCGGGGATGCGGCACTGCTCGAAGCGCAGCTCGCACGGCTCCCACGCGTCGCCCATCGTCGGGATCGTGCGGACGATCTCGTAGCCGGGCGTCCCGCTGTCGATCAGGAAGACGGTCACGCCGTGAGCGCCGCGGGCGGGATCGGTCGAGGCGAACAGGATCAGGAACTCGACGCGCTCTGCGAGGCCGATGAAGAGCTTGCTGCCGTCGATCACCCAGTCGTCCCCGTCGCGCACCGCGCGCGTCTCGATCGCGCCGAGGTCGGAGCCGGTGCCGGGCTCGGTGAAGGCGTAGGCGCTGCGCCGCTCGCCCGCGACGACGGCGGCGAAGTAGCGCTCCCACTGGTGCGGTCCGCAGTGGTAGAGGACCGGCTCGGGGGCGCCGCCGGCCTCGAACATCATCGGGTGCTTGTTCAGCTCCTCGTGCACGGCGCAGACGGCGAGCTGGCCGAGCCCGAGGCCGCCGTGCTCGCGCGGCACGTCGATCGCCCACAGGCCGCGCTCGCGCGCCTGCTGCTGCAGTCTCGGCCGCAGCGGCCACGGCACGTTGCCGTCGGCGAGGAAGAGCTCCTCCAGCGGCGCCAGCACCTGCGTGCGGAAGTCGCGCGCGACGGCGACGAGCGCTCTGACGTCGTCGGGAAGGTCGAAGTTCACGTGCGCTCCAGGTTCAGGTCGGGTTGGAAGAGCGTGCGCACCGCCGTCACGGAGCCGTCGGCGTGGCCGCGCAGCGCGGCGATCAGGCCGTCGAAGCCGACGCGCCGCTCGACCAGCTGCAGCAGCTCGCCGCGGCCGCGGCGCTCGCCGAGCCACGCGACGACGCCGGCGAAGTCGGCGTGCGTGTAGCCGAAGGAGCCGCGGATGCGGCTCTCGCGCGCGACGACCTCGCTGACCGGCAGCGGGATCTCGTCCTGCCAGATCCCGACCAGCACGATCTGCCCGCCGCGGCGCGCGGCGCGCACGGCGCCGGCGAAGGTCTCCGGGCGCGCGACGCAGTCGAGCACGAGGCCGAAGCGCTCCTCGCGCGCGAGCGCGACGGCCGGCGGCGCGGCCGCCAGCCCGAGCCGCGCGCAGAGCGCGCGCCGCTCCGGGCGCGGTTCGGCGACGACCACCTCGGCGCGGTCGCCGAGCCGCCGTCGCGCGGCCAGCGCGGCGCCGATCCCGACGATCCCGCCGCCGATCACCAGCACCGCGTCATCGTCCTGGAGCGGCTCGGCGAGCGCGACGCCGTGCGCCCCGACCGCGAGCGGCTCGGCGAGCGCGCCCAGCTCCGGGGCGGTGCCGGGCGGCAGCGGGTGGAGCTTGCGCGCCGGCACGACGAGCGCCTCGGCGTAGCCGCCGGGCGCCACCGGCACGCAGCCGCGGATCGTCCGCCGCGCGCAGGCGTTCTCCTCGCCGGCGTCGCAGCGGGCGCACTGGCCGCAGCCGCAGATCGGGTCGACGGCGACGAGCGTCCCGAGCGCCGGCGCGACCCCCTCCGTGCCGGCGCCCAGCTCGTCGACGACGCCGACGACCTCGTGCCCCATCACGAGCGTCTCGCCGTCGCCGAGGACGGCGTCGCGGCGGTCGTTGACGCCGGCGATGCCGTAGACGTCGGACATGCAGATCCCGCACGAGTGGACGCGCACGCGCACCTCGCCGGGACCCGGCGCGGGCGCCGCCGCCGTCGCGACCGCGAGCGCCCCCTTCCCGCTGTAGACGAGCGCCAGCATCGGTCTCAGCCCGTCGCCTGCATCCCGCCGTCGGCCAGCCAGTTGGCGCCGAGCGCGTAGCTGGCGTCGTCGGAGAGCAGGAAGCGGACGACCTTCGCGATCTCCTCCGGCTGCCCGTAGCGCTGCGCCGGGACCGACGGCAGGAACAGGCCGTGCCCCTCCGCCGGATCGCCCGGCTCCGCGACCGCGCGCTCGATCCGCTTGACGAACTCGGTCTCGATCACGCCGGGCGAGACGGCGTTGATGCGCACGCCCGTCGTCGCGATCTCGGCCGCGACCGCGCGCGTGAAGCCGGCCACGGCGTGCTTGGTCGCCGTGTAGGCGGCGAGGTTGCCGAAGCCGACCCACGACGCGATCGACGCCGTGTTGACGATCGCGCCGGAGTCCTGCGCGAGCAGGTGCGGCAGCACGGCCCGCAGGCCGAGGAAGACGCCGCGCACGTTGACCGCCACGAGCCGGTCGAACTGCGCGACCTCGTACTCCTGGATCGGCATGAACGGTCCTTCGAGCGCGGCGTTGTTGTGGAACAGGTCGAGCCGGCCGAAGCGCTCCAATGCGTGCGCGACGTAGGCGTCGACGTCCGCCTCGGAGCTGACGTCGGCGCGGACGGCGGCGGCGTCGATCCCCTCCGCGACCAGCTCGGCGGTCGTCTCCTGCACCGCCTCTTCGCGAATGTCGACGAGGACGACCTGCGCCCCGTGACGCCCCAGCTCCAACGCGCTCGCGCGGCCGATCCCGGAGGCCGCGCCGGTGACGATGGCGACCTTGCCCTGCAGGTCCGTCGATCTCGATGGCATGTCAGTTCTCGTGGACGATCAGGCCGCGCAGGTTTCTGCCGTCGTGCATGTCGGCGTAGCCCTGGTTGATGTCGGCGAGCGCATAGGTTCTGCTGATCGTCTCCTCGAGCTTGAGCTGTCTGGAGCGGTACAGCTCGACGAGCCGCGGGATGTCGAAGAACGGGTTGCCGGAGCCGTACAGGGACCCCTGGATCCGCTTGTTCGCGATCGTCAGGTCGAAGCCCGGGAGGTGCACGGTCTTGACCTCGGCGGCGGCGACCGACGTCAGCACGGTGATGCCGCCCGCGGCGGTCACCGCGACGGCGTCGCTGACGATCTGCTCGTCGGCGACGCCGACGGTCACGATCGACTGGTCGGCGCCGCGCCCGCCGGTCAGGCCGGCGACCAGCTCGGCCGCCTCCTCGGCCGAGGCGACCGCGTGGGTCGCGCCCATCTCCAGCGCGAGGTCGCGCTTGAAGGCGACCGGGTCGACCGCGACGACCTGCGTGGCGCCGGCGTGGCTGGCGCCCTGCACGGCGTAGTTGCCGATCCCGCCGACGCCGTAGACGACGGTCGTGTCGCCCGGGCGCACCTCGCCGGCGTGGACGGCGCTGCCCCAGCCGCTGAGGACGCCGCAGCCGAGCAGCACGAGGACGTCGAGCGGGAGGCTCTTGTCGACGACGATCGCGGAGTCCTCGCGGATCGTCGCGTACTGCGAGAAGGTGCCCAGCAGGTCGAGCGCGCCGAAGTCCTCGCCGTCGGCGTGGAAGCGGAAGGTCCCGTCGGGCATGCTGCCCTCGAGGATCGTGCTCGTGTTCTCGCAGACGTAGCTGCGCCCGCGGGCGCAGTTGCGGCAGTGCCCGCAGATCGGCAGGAACGAGCAGATGATGTGGTCGCCGACCTTCACGCGGCTGACGCCGGGACCGACCGCCTCGACGATCCCCGCGCCCTCGTGGCCGCCGACGATCGGGAAGCGCACGGCGAGGTCGCCCTGCCGGATGTGCTCGTCGGAGTGACAGAGCCCGGAGACCTCGAAGCGCACGAGCACCTCGCCGACCTGCGGCGGATCCAGCTCGACGTCGATGACCTCCCAATCGCGTCCGACACCACGGATGACTGCTGCCTTGGTCTGCATCTCGCTCCTCGTCTCGATCTCTCTCGACCGGCCGCAGCCGGGCTGCGGCAAGCCTGTTCCACGTGCCGCGCCTGCGGCACTGGCGTTTCCGCTCAACGTGCGGGCGCGTCCTCGCCGAGCGACGCGTGGCCGATCGCGGCCTCGCTGATCTCGTCGGGCCCCAGCTCGTGCGTGATCGCGCCGTCGCGCATCACGAGCACGCGGTCGCTCATCAGCGCCACCTCCTCGACGTCGGAGGAGGAGAGCAGGACGGCGACGCCCTCGGCGGCCAATCCGCGGATCAGCGCGTGCACCTGCGCCCGTGCGACGACGTCGATCCCCTCGGTCGGCTCGTCGAACAGGTAGACGCGCGCGCCGTGCATCAGCCAGCGCGCCAGCACGGCCTTCTGCTGGTTGCCGCCGCTGAGCGTCGAGATCGCCAGCCGCGCCGCGTGCCGCGGCTCGATCTGCAGCTCGGCCAGCGTCGGCTCGACCGCCGTCCGCTCGGTCCGCGGCGCGATCAGCGGCAGCCGCGCGAACGGGCGGGCGGGCCGCTTGTCCGGCAGCGTCACGTTCGCCGCGACCGTCATCCGCGGGATCACCGACAGCCGCGCGCGATCCTCGGGCACGTGCGCGATCCCGGCCGCGATCGCGCGCGCCGGCGAGCGCGGCGTGACCTCCTCGCCGTCGACCAGCACCGAACCGGAGTCGGCTCGCTCGATCCCGCAGATCGTGCGGATCAGGCTCGTGCGCCCGGAGCCGACGAGCCCGGCGAGGCCGAGGATCTCGCCCGCGTGGACCGTGAGCGAGACGTCGGCGATCTTGGGGCTGCGCGTCAGCCCGCGACAGACGAGCCGCGGCGCCGCCGACGCCGCCCGCTCCGAGTCGGCGCGCCGTCTGGGCGTCTCCACGACGCCGCCGACCATCAGGTTCGCGAGCCGCGCGGTCGTCGTCTGGGCGCCGTCGTCGGTCGCGACGAGGCTGCCGCCGCGCATCACCGCGACGCGATCGGCGAGCGCCAGCACCTCCGGCAGCCGGTGCGAGATGTAGATGATCGTCTGCTGCTCCTCGCGCAGGGCGCGCAGGATCCCGAACAGCCGCTCGACCTCCGCGCCCGCGAGGATCGCCGTCGGCTCGTCGAGGATCAGCAGGCGCGGCCGCCGCAGCAGGCCGGCGCCGATCATCAGCAGCTTCAGCACCGCCGGCGACAGCTCGCGGGCGCGCGTGCCGAGGTCGAGCGTCAGCCCGAGGCGCGCGAGGACGGCGGCGATCTCGTCGTCGACGTTCCCGAGCTTGCGGCCCTCGCCCGGAAGCCGGCGCCGCTTGGCGAGCCCCAGCAGCAGGTTCTCGCGCACGGTCAGGTTCGGCACGACGGAGAGGTGCTGAGGCACCAGCACGACGCCGGCGGCGATCCCGTCCGCCGCCGAGCGCAGCGCGATCGGCTCGCCGTCGAGCACGAGCCGGCCGGCATCCGGCGCCTCGCCGCCGGAGATCATCCGCATCAGCGTCGACTTGCCGGCGCCGTTGGCGCCGACGAGGCCGAGCGTCTCGCCGCGGTTGACGTCGAGCGACACGTCGCGCACGGCGTGGACGCCGGGGTAGCTCTTGGAGAGCCCCTCGATTCGCAGGATCGCCTCCACCGTCAGCTCCCCTCCGCGCCGCCGCGCGAGACGATCCGCGCGAACAGCAGCGCGACGAGCAGGATCGCGCCCTGGAAGATGTAGACCGCCCAGGAGGCGACGTCGATCAGCAGCAGGCCGTTGTTGATGATCGACGCGATCAGGATCCCGATCACCGTGCCGGGGATGTTGAACTCGCCGATCTTGAACGCCGCCGCGCCGATGAAGACCGCGGCGAACGACGGCAGCAGCACGTTGAGCCCGGTCAGCGGGTAGGCGACCGCCTGCTGGCCCGCGTAGAGCACGCCGGCCGCCGTCGCCAGGCCCGAGCAGAGCATGAAGCCGAGCAGCCGCACCCGGCGCACGTTGATGCCGGCGAGCCGCGACGCCTCCGCGTTGCCGCCGATCGCGCGCATGTCGCGTCCGAGCGCCGTTCGCTCCAGCAGCACCCACACGAGCGCGGCGACGCCGAGCGCGATCGCGAACAGCGTCGGGATCGGCCCGATCATGCTGCGCGCGAAGCTCACGAAGCCGGGCGGGAAGCCGCTGCTGATCTGCTGGCTGCCGGCGATCGCGAACTCGAGCCCGTTGAGGACCGAGCCGACCGCGATCGTCACCACCAGCGCCGACATCCCGATCCAGGCGACGAGGATCCCGTTGAAGAGGCCGACGCCGAGGCCGATCAGCAGCAGCAGCAGGCAGCCGACCAGCAGCGGCATCTCCTCGCGGGCGATCAGGACCGACACGACGGTCGTCGCGAAGCCGGCCACCGCCGCGATCGAGAGGTCGAAGTCGCCCATGATCAACGGCACCGTCAGGCCGACGGCGACGATCAGCGAGAGCGCCGACTGCCGCAGGATGTCCTGCAGGTTGGCGGACTGCAGGAAGTCGTCGGAGAGGAAGGCGAAGATCGCGATGATCACGAGCGTGATCGCCGGCACGCCGAACGGCCCGAGCCGTTGGCGCGGGGAGGCGCCGACGGCGTCGCGCGGGCCGGCGACGGCCTCGGTCGTGGCGCGCGCCCGGTCCTCCCCCGGTCCCTCCGGGATCGGCGCCTGCACGTCGATGGAGCGGTTCTCTGACATCGATCCCCCGCTCAGGAGAACTTCTCGGACCACTGCGCGACGAAGCCGTCGCGGTAGGTCGCGCCGCCGAAGACCCAGGTCGTGCCGTCGCCGGGGATCTGCTCGTCGATCGTCGGCCGCCCCAGCACCGTGACGGGGACCATGTTGGTGTACGAGACGGTCCGCTCGACCTCGTTGCCGGCGACGACGTCGAGCATGTAGCCGAGCGTCGCGTAGGCGGTGTAGACGAGGTCGATCCACGAGGTCGCGCTCATCGGGCTGTTCGGGTCGCGCAGCGCCTCGATGCCGGCGGCGTTGGCGATGTGCCCGTAGACGGCGACCTCTCTGGCGCGCTGCTTCTGCGAGATCGCGTTGGCCGCGGCGATCGCGGAGTTCGGGTAGTTGGTCCAGATCGCGTCGAGCTCGGGGAAGCGCGTCAGGAACGAGGCGGCGATTCTCGACGAGCTGCCGTCCGGGTCGGCGAGGTCGATGTTCTGCGTCGCGACGATTCTCACCTTTCTGTACGCCGGCAGCGCGACGAGCGCCTCGAGCAGCTTCGTGCGGCCGACGACGACGTCGAGGTCGGAGTCGACGAGCGCGACCTGGATCTCGGCCTTGTCTCTGTGGACCGTGTTCAGCTCGGTCAGCATGTAGAAGTCGAGCGGCACCGAGTCGCTCTCCAGCACGGCCGCGTAGTCGAACTGGATCAGCGGGTCCAGCGGGGCGGCCGTGAAGCCGCCTATCACCGGGATGCCCGCCGCTCTGGCGCGCTCCAGCTCGGAGCTGACGAGCCGGGGCGGGATCCCCTCGAGGTAGATCAGGTCGACTCTCTTGCTGATCAGCGACTGCAGCCCGACCTGTGCCTGGTCCGGTCTGCCCTGGCCGTCGACGACGTCGAATCTCCAGTCCAGGCCGGCGCGTCTGGACGCCTCCTCGAAGGTCTGGTTTATCAGCGACGCGTTCGGATCGGCGAGCGTCAGGTACGCGCAGCCGACCGACTTGCCGCGCAGGTCGGCGCGGATCGGGGCGGTGGCCGCCGCCGTGGTGGCGGCCGCGGCAGTCGCGCCGCCGCCGCCGATCTGGTCGTCGACGGAGGCGTCGCTGTCGCCGCCGCAGGCGGCCAGCAGGCTCGCCGATCCGAGGCCGGCGCCGAGCAGGCCGGCGCGCGTGAGGAAGCGGCGCCGGTCGATCCCGGGCGGCAGCCCGGCGTCGCCGCCGGGGGCCTGCCCGTCCTGCGCTGAACGATCGCTGCTGTGGTCCATGAGTCGCCTTTCGTCTGGATGCGCCCACGGCGGCGCGCAGCCGCGCCGAGGAGATCGGCGCGACTGTGCGGACGCTGCGGGCCGGCTTCGTCGATGTGCTGCTTCAGCGCGCCGCGGGAACGGGCGCGCGGTTGCGGGCTAGAGCCCGAACTCCGCTCTCCACTTCGCCTCGAAGTAGGCCGGGATGTCCCACTCCGGCGCGACGTACTCGCCTCTCGGCGGCAGGTCGTCCTTCGTCACGACTCTGTAGGTGAAGGGATCGCCGATCACCGGGTAGGTCGGCTGGTTCTCCTGCATCATCGGCGTTCTGCGCGCGAAGAACTGCGCCATGTTGTCGGCGCCGATCCAGACGCCGGCGTCGTAGTTGACCTCCGACGTCATGTCGATGTCGCCCTTGCGCATCAGCTCGATCGTGCCGAGGTCGGCGTGGAAGGTGACGACGAGCGGACGGTCGGGGAACTCTCTGCCCTTGTATCTCGACGTGACGACCTGACCGGTGACCTGGCCGGCGGTGTCGAACGAGACCCAGAAGGTCTTCAGGTCGGGGTTCTGCGTGATCTGGTCCGCGACCGTCTTGCGCGTGAACGGCACGAGGTTGGCGCCGTCGGTGACGGTGTCGGCCGTGATCTTCACCTTGCTCTGCTCTCTGAGCGCGTCGCGCAGCGCGTCGGTGCGGGTTCTCGCCCAGCCGGCCGGGAAGTCGTGCACGGCGATCGGGACCTCGTCGCCGGGCAGCGCGTCCAGTCTCGGCAGCAGCACCTCGGTCAGCACCTCGCCGGCCTTGTACTCGTCCGGCCCGTAGTTGCCGTCGTAGCCGGCGGGGACGGCGCCGCCGCCGGTCTGGATCACCGGGACGCCGGCCGCTCTGGCCTTCGTCAGCACCTGCTGCACCTGGCCGGGCTCGATCGCGATCATCACGATCCCGTCGACGCCGCGGTCGAGCATCTGGTTGCCGCAGGCGACGAACTGCGTCGGCGTGCCTCTGCCGTCGCAGGTGAGCGTTCTCCAGCCGAGCATTCTGGCGGCCAGCTCGTTGGTCGAGACGAGCCGGTCGGAGGACTCGATGCCGTTGAGGAAGTTGACGATGCCGATCGTCTTCTCCGGCAGCGTGACCGGCTCGCCGGTCTCTCTCGCCGCCTCCTCGCCGGCGGCGGCCGCTCTCTCCGCAGCGCTGCCGGAGCCGGCGCGGATGCCCTCGCCCTTCGTCTGCGTCGAGCTGCCGCCCGACCCTCCACCGTCACCGTCGTCGCTGCTGCTGCCGCAGGCCGCCAGCACCGTCGCGGCGCAGAGCGTCGCCACCGCGAGCAGCAGCACGCGGCGCACATGCGCGAGTCCTCTCATCGTCCTCTCCTCCGTCGCCTGAGCGACTTAGTGGCTGTAACAGGACGCCACGAGCGCGGCGTCGCTGATCGCCTCTCCTTCGAATTCCTCCACCAGCCGTCCGTCCCGCATCACGACGACGCGGTTGCACGTGCTCACCAGCTCGGTGAACTCGGACGAGATGAAGATCACTCCCCGTCCCTGGTCGGCCAACTCGGCCATGAGGTCGTAGACCTCCTCCTTGCCCTCCACGTCGATGCCGTGCGTCGGCTCGTCGAAGACGAAGACGTCGGCGTCGGAGTCGAGCCACTTCGCCAGCACGACCTTCTGCTGGTTGCCGCCCGACAGGTGCAGCGCCGGCTGCTCGACGTCGGCGACCTTGATCTTCAGCCGCGCCACCAGCTCGCCGGCTGCCGCCCGCTCGCGCCGCTGGTTGGGCAGCGGCAACGGCTTCGCGAGCCGGAACCGCGCCATCGCCGGCAGCGTGATGTTCTTGCGGACCGAGAAGCCGAGCACGGCGCCCTGCGTCTTGCGGTCCTCGGGCAGCAGCACGATCCCGGCCTCCATCCCGTCGCGCGGTGAGCGGATCCGCCGCTCGCTGCCGCGCACGACGATGCGGCCGGAGGCGGCGCGGTCGGCGCCGCAGATCAGCCGCACCAGCTCGCTGCGGCCGGCGCCGACGAGGCCGGCGATGCCGAGCACCTCGCCGGCGCGCAGCTGCAGGTCGGCGTCCTCGACGATCCCCGGCAGCGTCAGCCCCTCGACCCGCAGCAGCTCCTCGCCGCCGGCCGGAGCGACGCGGCGCGGGCGCGCCTCGACGGCGCCGCGGGTGCCGGTGATCTGCTCGATCAGGCGCGGCTTGTCGACCTCCGCGGTCGCGCCGTGGAAGACGTCTCTGCCGTCGCGCATCACGGTGACGCGGTCGGTGACGGCGAAGACCTCGTCGAGCCGGTGGCTGACGTAGACGATCGCGACGCCGTCGTCGCGCAGCGTCCGCAGCACTCTGTGGAGGTGGGCGATCTCGTCGTCGGTCAGCGAGGCGGTCGGCTCGTCGAGCACGAACAGGCGCGCGTCGGCGGCGAGCCCGTGGGCGATCATCACGAGCCGCCGCTGCGCGATGCTGAGCTGCGCCAGCGGCGTCGCCGGATCGATCTCCGCCTCCAGCCGCGCCAGCACCGCGCGCGCCTGCGCGCGCAGCTCGCGGCGTCGCACGAGCCCGCCGCGGGTCGGGTAGCCGAGCCCGAGGCCGACGTTCTCGGCGACCGTCAGGTTCGGCACGTCGGCCAGCTCCTGGTGGACGAAGGCGAAGCCGTGCGCGGTCGCGGCGTGCGGGTCGGGCAGCGCGATCGGCGCGCCGTCGAGCAGCAGCTCGCCGGCGTCGGGCGCGACGACCCCGGCGAGCAGCTTGATCAGCGTGCTCTTGCCGGCGCCGTTCTTGCCCAGCAGGCCGAGGATCGAGCCGCCCTCGACGGTCACGTTCGCGCCGTCGAGCGCGACCACGCCCGGGTAGGTCTTGACGATCGCGCGCGCCTCGACGCGCTCGAGCGCTCTCATCGCCGCGCCATCCCCATGCGGCTCACGAGCACGGCGGTGATGAGGATGCCGCCCTGCACGAGGTTGATCACCCAGGTCTCGAGGTCGAGCATCGTCAGGCCGGTCTGGATCACGCCCAGGAACAGCACGCCGACGATCGTCCCGAGCACGTTGAACTCGCCCGGACGGAAGACGGCGGCGCCGAGGAAGACGGCCGCGAAGGCCGGCAGCAGGTAGGCGGTGCCGCCGTTGGGCGCGTAGGAGGCGCTCTGCGAGGTCAGCAGGATCCCGACGACGGCCGCGGCCACGCCGACGACGACGAAGCCGAGCAGCCGCAGCCGCAGCACGCGCACGCCCGAGAGCCGCGCCGCCTCCGGGTTGCCGCCGATCGCGTACATGAAGCGGCCGATCTCGCTCCGCTCCAGCAGCACCCAGACGACGAGCGCCAGCACGGCGGCGATCCAGATCTGGTTGCTGAGGCCGAGCAGCTCGCCGCTGGCGATCTCGACGTAGCCGGCGGGGATGCCGTCGTAGACGGTCGCCTGGTCGGTGAGGCCGAACTCGACGCCGGCCAGCACCGTCCCCATCGCGAGCGTGATGATGAACGAGTTGCCGCCGAGGTAGGCGACCATGAAGCCGTTCAGCACGCCGACGAGCACGCCGAGCCCGAGCACGACGACGACCGCCAGCTGCCACGCCCAGCCGTCGTTGACCATGAAGGCGGTCGCGGCGCCGCCGGCGAGGCCGATCATGCCGCCGAAGGAGAGGTCGAAGTCCTGCATCACGAGCACGACCGTCAGCCCGACGGCGATGATCAGCGACGGCGCCGCGAGCGTGAGGATCGACTCCGCGTTGCGCCAGGTCGGGAAGGTCGACGAGCGCACCGCGCTGAAGACGGCGACCGTCGCCAGGAAGGCGACGAGCAGGCCGTAGCGGGCCGCGAAGGCGGCGGCGGCGTTGCGGCCGGGCGGGCCGACGGCGGCCGCGCGGCCACCGGGGTCCCGCGCGGGCTGCTCGCCCGTGCCGCCCACCTGCGTCGAACCGCCGACGGCGGCGTTCTGCGCCGACGCCGTCAGATGCTCGGACATGCGTCAGCCCTCCCGTGCGGCGCACCTGCGTGCGGTCCCATCACGCTCCCTCTCCTCTCAAGGTCCGCATCATCTTCTCCACGGTGCGTCGCCACAGCTACTAGCGCTACCGCTAATCGAGGCGGCGCGGCGGCGGCCGTAGAGTCGTCGGGCGATGGCACGTGACTTCCAACGCCCCTTCGTGCGACCGGCCGGCGCCGTCGAGCTGGTGCTCGTGCGGCACGGCTCCTCGGCCGCGAGCGCCGACGCGTCCGCCGGGGCGCCGCTCGACGGCCACCACGACCCGCCGCTGGCGCTCGCCGGGCGCGCGCAGGCCGAGGCCGTCTGCGCGCGGCTGGCGAGCGCCCCGCCGGCGCGGCTGTTCGTGACGCCGATGCGGCGGACGGCCGAGACGGCGGCCCCGCTGGCGGCGCGGCTGGGCGTCGCGCCGACGGTCGTGCCGGAGCTGCGCGAGGTCCACCTCGGCAGCTGGGAGGGCGCCTTCGCCGAGCGGCTCGCGGCGCGCGGCGAGCTGGTGCGCGAGCTGTTCGCCGCGCAGCGCTGGGACGTGATCCCGGGCGCCGAGCCCGACGACCGTTTTCGCGCGCGCGTGCACGACGGGCTGGAGCAGGTCGCCCGCGCGACCGGAGCGGACGCGACCGCGGTCGCGGTCGTCCACGGCGGCGTGATCGCGGAGGCCTGCCGGCAGGCGACGGGCAGCGAGCCGTTCGCCTTCCTCTATGCCGAGAACGGCTCGATCACGCGGCTGCTGCGGCTGGCCAGCGGACGGTGGGCGCTGCGCGGCTTCAACGACGTCGCG
>DATIOB010000158.1:0-7077 GCA_035473605.1 Conexibacter sp. | reverse complement strand
CTCGCCACCATCCAGGCCTCGACGATCGGCGCCGACGCCTTCGTCGCGCTCGTCGCCACGCCCGACGTCGAGGCGGTCGTGCGGCGGGGCGGGCGGATCCTCGCCAGCTCGCTCCGGGCCGCCGCCTCCGCCAACGCCCTGCCGATCCGCGGCGACGCCACCATCGACGACGTCGACTACGTCGTCGCCGGCTTCCGCGCCGAGGACTTCGACGGCGGACAGGACACGATCACCGTCCTGACCGACTCCAGCGGCACCGCCACCGCGGTCGCGCGCAACCGGCGGCTCGCGCTCGGCCTGCTCGCCGCCTTCCTCGTGCTCGCCTTCGTCGGCGCGATCCTCGTCTCGCGTCAGCTGCAGGGGCAGATCGCTCGCTTCCTCGCCGCCGCCAAACGGATCGGCGGCGGCGACTTCTCGACCGCGGTCCCGACCGAGGGCCGCGACGAGTTCGCCCAGCTCGGCGACGAGTTCAACAAGATGTCGCACGAGCTGGAGCGGCGGATCGGCGAGCTGGACCGCGAGCGCGGCCGGCTGCGCGCCTCGATCCAGCGGGTCGGCGAGACCTTCGCCTCCAACCTCGACCGCCGCGCCCTGCTGGAGATCGGCACCGAGACGATCGCCGAGGCGGTCGAGGCGACCGCCGGGCGCGCGAGCGCCGGCACCGAGGAGGTCCGGGTCGGCGAGATCGAGCCGTTCGGCGCGGCGCTCGACGCCGCCGAGAGAGTCGCGCGCGCGACGAACGCGCCCGCCGAGCACAGCGCCGGCGACCTGCACGCGCTCGCCAGCCCGATACCTCGCGCGCGCGAGGGCGCCGGGCCGCACGGCTACGTCGCGGTCGCCCGCGCCGGCCGCCCGTTCGGCGCCGAGGAGCATGCGCTGCTCGGCTCGCTCGCCGCCCAGACCGGGATCTCGCTCGAGAACGTCGACCTGCACGACCAGGTCGCCCGCCAGGCCGTCACGGACGAGCTGACCGGGCTCTTCAACCACCGCCGCTTCCAGGAGGTGATGACCGCCGAGGTGCTGACAGCCCAGCGGTTCGGGCAGCCCGTCGGCCTGCTGCTGCTCGACATCGACAACTTCAAGCGCGTCAACGACACCTACGGCCACCAGCAGGGCGACGTCGTCCTCAGAGAGGTCGCGCGGGTGCTGCGCGAATCCTCGCGCGAGATCGACGAGCCGGCACGCTACGGCGGCGAGGAGATGGCCGTCGCGCTGCCGCAGACCGACATCGAGGGCGCCTTCACGATCGGCGAGCGGGTGCGCACCGCGGTCGAGGCGCTCGCGGTCGCCCGGCTCGACGGCGAAGGGGTGCTGCAGGTCACCGTCAGCATCGGCGTCGCCGCCTCCTCCACCGCCGAGAAGCACGAGCTGGTCGCCGCCGCCGACGCGGCGCTCTACACCGCCAAGCGCAACGGCAAGAACCGCACGGTGCGCGCGGCGGTCGTGGCGGCCACGGCGGTCGAGGCCGAGTAGGCGTGCGCCTGCACCGGCCACGTCCGCCCGCTCCATGGGTAGGATGAAGCCCTCATGGGTCTGCTGGACGACGCGATCCGCGAGCATCTGGAGCTGAAGCGCCGACGTGGGGCCGATCCCGCCGAGGTCGCCCGCGCCGAGCAGGAGGCGCTTGGTCCCGTGCGTCGCGAGCCTGAGCCCGCGGCGGCGGTGCAAGATCCCGTGCACGACGAGCCCCACGACGGCTTCGCGCACGAGCCCGCCGACGCCGACGCGGCCACCGCCGCGCACGCCGAGCCGCCTGCGGCCGACCACGGCCACGACCTCGACGCACCCGCCGCGCACGAGGCACCCGCCGTCGAGCTCGCGCCGGAGGAGCAGACCCGCATCCTGCCGCCCGAGCAGCGCGCCCCCGCGCCCGCCGCGCCGCCCGAGCCCGAGCCCGCGCCGCCCGCCGCCCCCTTCGCCGACGAGCACGCGCACGCCGAGCCGCCGCCGCACGCCGAGCCGGCCGTGCACGAGCAGCCGGCAGTCGAGTCGACGACCCCGCCGCACGGCGACCCCGCGCACGACGAGCCGGCGGTCGACCCGCGCCACAGCGACATCGTCCACCAGCCGACGACCGAGTGGCGGATCGAGGACGAGGACGAGCCGTTCGCCGACGAGCAGCCGCCCGGCGAAGCGGCCTCCGACGAGGACGTGCTGGAGGAGACGCCCGACTTCCTCCAGGAGACGCCCGAGCACGACCGTCTCTGGTTCGAGCAGAGACCGCCGCGCGACTTCGACTTCGACGACTGAGCGGCCGGGCCGCGCCGTGGCCGCCCGCCGCTACACGCTGCTCGACGTCTTCACCTCCACGCCGCTGGAGGGCAACGGCCTCGCCGTCGTCCACGACGCCGACGGGCTCGACGACGCCGCGATGCTCGCGTTCGCGCGCGAGACGCGTCTGTCGGAGACGACCTTCGTCCAGAGCCCGACCGCCGAGGCGACCGGCGCGCAGGGCGCCGACTACCGCAACCGCATCTGGACGGTCGCACGCGAGCTGCCGTTCGCCGGCCATCCGTCGCTCGGCACCGCCGTCGCGGTCGCCCGCGCCACCGGCGCCAGCGGAACCGTCCGCTACGTCCAGCAGACCGGCGCCGGCCTGCAGCCGGTCGAGGTCACGCTCGACCCCGACGGCGACCGCGCCTACGCCTCGATGCTGCAGGAGCCGGCCGAGTTCGGTCCCGAGGTCGAGCGCGCCGACGCGCTCGCGGCGATCGGCCTGAGCGCCGCCGACGGCGATCCCGACCTCCCGCCGCAGGTCGTCTCGACCGGCGTCCCGCAGCTGATCGTGCCGCTGCGCGACGGCGCGACCGCCGTCCGCGCGACCCCCGACTACGACGCGCTCGCGGCGCTGCTGAACCCGCTCGGCGCGGTCACGCTCTACGCCGCCTCGTGCTCGCCCGACTCCGAGCACGGCCGCGTCCACGCGCGCTCGTTCGCCTTCGACGCCGGGATCGGCGAGGACCCCGCGACCGGCTCCGCCGCCGGTCCGCTCTGCGCCTACCTCGCCGCCCGCACCGGCACGCCGCGCGTGACGATCTCCCAAGGCGTCGAGATGGGCCGCCCGAGCCGGCTGGAGGCCGCCGTCGAGGGCGACCGCGTGCGCGTCGGCGGCGACGTCGTCGTGGTCGTCGACGGCACGCTGCGGCTCTAGAAGTTCCCCCGCAGCCGCGCTGCCTCGACGACGCGCTCGATCCCCAGCTCGAAGGCCGCGGTGCGCAGCGAGCGGTCGCCGCCGCGCTCGGCCGCCCGGGCGGCGACCTCGCGGTAGGCGCGCCGCATGATCGTGCCGAGCTTGTCGTTGACCTCGCGCTCGTCCCAGCGGAAGTGCTGCAGGTTCTGGACCCACTCGAAGTAGGAGACGACGACGCCGCCGGCGTTGGCCATCACGTCGGGGACGATGAAGACGCCCTTCTCGCGCAGCAGCTCGTCGGCCTGCGGCGTCGTCGGCGCGTTCGCGCCCTCGACGAGCATCCGGCAGCGCAGCAGGTCGGCGTTGCCGGCGTGGATCGCGCCGCCGAGCGCCGCCGGCACGAACAGGTCGCACGCGGTCGCGAGGAACGCCTCTCCGCTGACCTGCTCGACGCCCTCGGCGGCGTAGTCGGCGATCGTCCCGCCCTCGCGCACGTGCGCGGCGAGCGCCTCGGTGTCGAGACCGCCCGCGGCGTGAACCGCCCCGCTCGCGTCGGAGACCGCGACGACGCGCGCGCCGAGCTGCGTCAGCAGCCGCCCGACCCACGAGCCGACGTTGCCGTAGCCCTGGATCGCGACCGTCGCCTCCTGCGGCACCAGGTTGGCCGCGGGCGCCGCCTCGCGGAAGAGGTAGACGAGCCCGCGCGCGGTTGCCGCCTCGCGGCCGAAGGAGCCCTCCAGCGCGATCGGCTTGCCGGTCACGATCCCCGGCGTGTAGCCGTGGCCCTTGCCGTACTCGTCCATCATCCACGCCATCACCTGCGCGTTGGTGTTGACGTCCGGCGCGGCGATGTCGCGCGTCGGCCCGAGCACCTTGTCGATCCGCTGCGTGAAGGCGCGCGTCAGCTTCTCCAGCTCGTGGGGCCCCAGCAGCGCCGGGTCGCAGTCGATCCCGCCCTTCGCCCCGCCGAACGGCACGCCGACGATCGCCGTCTTCCACGTCATCAGCGCCGCGAGCGCACGGAACTCGTCGAGGTCGACCTGCGGGTGGAAGCGGATCCCGCCCTTGAACGGCCCGCGCGCGCCGTTGTGCTGCACGCGGTAGCCGTGGAACGTTCTGATCGTGCCGTCGGAGAGCCTGATCGGGATCGCGACCTGGACCTCGCGGTAGGCCGTCAGCAGCACCTCGCGCAGGTCGTCGGTCAGTCCCAGCCGATCGGCGGCGAGGTCGAAGTAGTGACGGACGAGCTCGAAGCTCGACAGCTCCGCCGCGGCGGTCGGTTTCAGCATCGCCGCAAAGCTATCCGCTCGGGCGGGCTGCGAACCAGGCGAAGCGGCGATCCGGCGAACCCGGCGGCAGCGCGTTGACGGGGCGCCGCGCTACGCGGCCGACGCGCGCGCGGCGAAGGCGCGCAGCGCGCCCACGCTCTCGGCGGCGTAGGCGGGCGCGGCCGGCGCCGGCCGCGCCGCCGTCGTCAACAGCGCGTCGACGCCGGCGGGCAGCCGCTCGCGCACCGCCGCGTCGATCGGGCCGAGCACCGCCATCACGTGCGCGCCGCTGCTGCCGTCGAGCCCGTGCTCGTGCACGAGCCGGCTCAGCTGCAGCTCCGCGGCGGCCGGCGTCAGCGTGCTGGCGTCGATCGCGAGCGTCGCGTCGGCGCGGCCGTCGAAGTGGCGCACGTAGGCGCGCAGCAGGTCGCAGTCGCGCAGCAGCTCGTCGGCGAAGGCGAGCGTCACGAAGCGGCGCGCCCCGGCGAGCGGGTCGGTCGCGGGGCGCCGCGGACGCGCCGCGATCGCCTCGGCCAGCAGTGCGCGCGCCGCCTCGCACCATGGGTCGGTCGCAGCCGCGCGGACGGCAAGCGCTATCCCGGGACGGGTGTCGCCGCGCTGCAGCGCCTCGCGCGCGTCGGCGAGGATGCGGCGCGCGTCGGCGCGGTCGGCGTCGCTGACCGGGACCAGCTCGGCGAACGGATCGTCGGCGGTCAGCAGCAGCTTGCGCGCGCCGCCGGTGAAGGCCCGCCAGATCTCGGGCAGGTCGTCGACGAACGGCGACTCGGAGGTCGTGCGGCGCAGGAACCAGCGCTGGAACGCGAGCTGCTCGCGCAGCCGCCCCACGCGGCAGGCGAGACGGGGAGCGCCGATCGGCGTTCCCGGCGCGGCCGGGGCGCTCGGCGACTCGGGCAGCCACTCGACCTCGGCGACAGCGGCGGCGCGGACGGTCAGCCACCAGCCGGGGCGCGGCAGCTCGTGCGGGATCGGCGTCAGCTGGTCGCGCAGCGACGCGCGCACCAGCAGGGACGACGGCGCGATCGACTCCTCGCGCAGCAGCCGCCCGGCGGGCCGCCCGCGCGGCGGGTCGATCTCCAGCTCGGCCGGCCACAGCGCCGGAGCGCTCGGGTCCTCGCCGCCGCGCGGCAGCAGCTGCGAGTAGACGAGGCCGACCTCGGGGCGGCGCTCAAGCAGCGCGACCTGAGCGCGCAGCCGCTCGCGCGGCCAGCGGTCGCCGGCGGCCAGCGGCGCGAGCAGCTCCCCGCGCGCCTCCGCGAACGCGCGGTCGAGCGCGGCGGCGGGACCGGCATGCGGCTGGTGCAGCACGCGCAGCCGCTGCGGGAAGCACTGGCGGTACTCCTCCAGCACCTCGGCGCTCTCGTCGCGCGAGCCGTCGTCGACGACGATCAGCTCGATCGCCTGCTGCGGGTAGTCCTGCGCGAGCACGTCGTCGAGCGTCGCGGCGAGCCGCGTGGCGTCGTCGTGCGCGATGACGAGGACGCTGACGAGTGGCAGGTTCATGCTCGCGATGATCGTCTCGCGGAAGGAGGACTTGAGCAGCTCGTCGCGACGGCGCGCACCGCTCGTCGGCGCAGCGGTACGCTCCCGAAGATGGAGCGCCATTCCCAGGCCGTTCGGGCCGAACGGTTCCACGCCCTCCATCGCGAGCCGACCGTCCTGGCGCTCCTGAACGCATGGGACGCCGGCAGCGCGCGCGTCTTCGAGCAGGCCGGCTGCATGGCGATCGGCACGACCAGCGCCGGGATCGCCTACGCGCTCGGCCGCCCCGACGGCGAGCGGCTCACGCGCGCCGAGCTGGTCGAGGCGACGGCGCGGATGGCGGCCGCCGTCGACCTGCCGCTCAGCGCCGACGCCGAGAGCGGCTACGGCGCGACCCCGGCCGACGTCGCCGACACGGTCTCCGAACTGGTGGTGGCCGGCGCCGTCGGCGTCAACCTCGAGGACGCGGCGCCCGCGGGCGGCGCGCCGCTGCGCGACGCCGCCGACCAGGCCGAGCGGCTGCGGGCGGCGCGCGCGGCCGGCGAGGATGCCGGTCTGCGGCTGTTCCGCAACGCCCGCACCGACGTCTACTGGCTCGGCGTCGGCGCGCCCGAGGAGCGCTTCGAGCTGACGCTCCGCCGCGCGCTCGACTACGTCGGCGCCGGCGCCGACGGGATCTTCGTCCCCGGCCTCAGCGACCCGGCGGAGATCGCGGCGCTGGTGCGAGCGCTGCCGGTGCCGCTCAACGTGCTCTCCTCGCCGTTGACGCCGCCGCTCGACGCGCTCGAGCGGATCGGCGTCAAGCGGCTGAGCGTCGGCTCGGGGCCGGTCCGCGCGGTTCTCGACCTCGCCGGGCGGATCGCACTGGAGGTGCTGGAGACCGGCGGCTCGGAGCTGATGGTCGCCGGCACGCTCACCTACCGCGAGGCGAACGACCTCTTCCGCTGAGCGCGGCGGGCGCGCGGCGTCGCGCGCTCAGGCGGGGCGCCAGCGCAGCTTCGCGCCGTGCGGGCGGGTGGCGCTGCTGCGCGTCTCGGCCGCGGCGGGCGACGCATCGACGGCCGGTCGTTCGGATGCGGGGGCGGAGGCGCGCAACTCGACCTCCTCGATCAGCGCGTCGCGCTCACGTCGCAGCTCGTCGACGCTGAGCAGTCGTCCGGCCGCCCGCGGATCGGGGTC
>DATIOB010000157.1:0-10693 GCA_035473605.1 Conexibacter sp. | reverse complement strand
GTCGTACTGCCGGATCCGCAGCCGCTGAGCAGCGCCGCGCAGGTGGCGGCGAGCAGCAGCGCGGGGGGGAAGAGGAGGCGTCGCACGGCGGAGAAGGATAATGGGAGGTCGCGTGTCCCAGACCGTCCCCACCCTCACCCCGCTCGTGCGGGCCTACGACCACCTGCTGCTCGACCTCGACGGCTGCCTGTGGGTCGGCGGCACGCCGACCCGCGACGCCCCGCGCGCGCTGCAGGCGCTGCGCGAGGGCGGCAAGCGCGTCGCGTTCGTCACCAACGACACCCGCCACAGCGCCGAGGAGTACGTGCGCAAGCTGTGGTCGCTCGGCTTCCGCGCCTCGCTGGAGGAGGTCGTGACCGTCGGCGGCGCGCTCCAGCACCATCTCTCCGAGCGACACGGCGCCAGGCGCGCCAGCGCCTACGTGATCGGGACGCCGGCGATCTTCCGCCACGTCGCCGACGCGGGGCTGCGCGTCGTCAACGGCATGGCGGAGGCGCCGCACGCCGAGGTCGTCGTCGCCGCCGGTCACGACGACCTCGTCTTCGAGGAGCTGAAGCTGGCGACGCAGGCGCTGCTGGCCGGCGCCGACTTCGTCGCCGCGGGCCGCGACCGCACTTTCCCGATGCCGGACGGCATGTGGCCGGGCACCGGCGCGCTCGTCGCCGCGCTCGAATACGCCTCGGGCCGCCACGCGACGACCGTCGGCAAGCCCGAGCCGGAGATATTCGCGACCGCGCTCGACCGTCTCGGCGAGGGCCGCGCGCTCGTCGTCGGCGACCGCCTCGACGTCGACCTGGCCGGCGCCGCCGCCGCCGGGCTCGACGGCGCGATCGTGCTGAGCGGCGCGACGACCCGCGCGCAGGCCGAGGGGGCCGGCGCCGACGGCGGCGCCCGCCCGGTCGCGATCGCCTCCGATCTCGCGGAGCTGGTGCTCGGCGAGGCGCCGCCGCCGGTGCCCGTGCCGCCGCCGGCGCCGCCGATCGAGCCGCCCGACCTGCCGCCGGCCGGGTGGGGCCGGGCGGCCGGATAGGGTTCTGAGCAGATGGATCGCGACGTCGCCCTGATCGCCAACCCGTCGGCCGGCGGAGGCCGTGTCGCGCGCCTGCTGCCGGGCGTCGAGAGATGGCTGCGCGTGCACGGCGTCGCCTACCACGTCGAGCGCACGCGCGACATCGAGCACGCGCGCGAGCTGGCCGTCGCCGCCGCGCAGGCCGGCGAGGTCGCGGTCGCCTTCGGCGGCGACGGGATCGTCGGCGCGGTCGCCGGCGCGCTCGTCGGCAGCGACGGCCTGCTGGCGGTGCTGCCGGGCGGGCGCGGCAACGACTTCGCGCGCGCCGCCGGGATCCCGAAGTCGCCGGTCGCCGCCTGCGAGGTGCTGCGCAGCGGGCGCGAGACGCGGATCGACATCGGCGAGGTCGACGGCCGCCGCTTCGTCGGGATCGCCAGCTGCGGCTTCGACTCCGAGGCCAACCGGATCGCGAACGCGACGAGGGTCCCGGGCGAGGCCGCCTACGCCTACGGCGCCGTGCGCGCGCTGATCGGCTGGAAGCCGGCGAACTTCGTCGTCACCGTCGATGGCGAGGCGCGCTCCTTCCGCGGCTACACCGTCGCGGCCGCCAACGGCCCCGCCTACGGCGGCGGCATGTACGTCGCCCCCGACGCCCGCTTCGACGACGGCCTCTTCGACGTCGTCTCGGTCACCGGGGTCTCGAAGCTGCGCTTCGTCTCGCAGCTGCCGAAGGTCTTCAGAGGGACTCACGTGCGCAACGAGGAGGTCACCGTGCGCCGCGGCGGCGAGGTCGAGATAACCGCCGATCGTCCCTTCACGCTGTACGCCGACGGCGACCCGATCGCCGAGCTGCCGGCGACCGTGCGCACGCTGCCGGGCGCCGTTGCCATGCTCGTCCCCTGATGGCGGGTCGCGCGCTCGCAGCCAAGCTCGCCGTCGCCCGCACCGTGGGCGCGCTGGCGCGTCGCGCCGGCCGCGGCGGCGGCACCAGCCTGCCCGGCAAGGTGCTGATGCGGCTGGAGCCGCACGCGATCGGTCAGCTCGCCGCGCGGCTGCCGCTGGGCTCGGTCGCGATCTCTGCGACCAACGGCAAGACGACGACGGCGGCGATGGTCGCCGCGATCCTTGAGCGCAGGGGCACCCGCCTGGTCCACAACCGCGCCGGCGCGAACATGGCCGGCGGGATCGCCTCGACGCTGATGGGCGCCGCCCGCGGCCGCGGGATCGACGGCCAGCTCGGCCTCTTCGAGGTCGACGAGTTCTGGCTCGGACAGCTCGTCGAGGAGCTGAAGCCGCGCAAGCTGCTGCTCGGCAACCTCTTCCGCGACCAGCTCGACCGCTACGGCGAGCTTGAGACGATCGCCGACCGCTGGGCCGAGATCGTCGCCGCCAACGGCCGCACGACGCAGCTGATCCTGAACGCCGACGACCCGCTCGTCGCCGACCTCGGCCGGCTGCAGCCGCGCGTCGTCTACTTCGGCGTCGAGGACGACTCGATGGCGCTGGAGCAGATGCAGCACGCCTCCGACTCCAAGCACTGCCGCAGATGCCGTCACGCCTACGAGTACGACGCCGTCTACCTCGGCCACCTCGGCCGCTACCACTGCCCCAACTGCGGGCAGCGGCGGCCGGTGCCGACGGTGATAGCGCGCGAGATCACCCTGCACGGCACGCGCGGCGCCCGCTTCGAGCTGCTGACGCCGGCCGGCGAGGGCGTCGTCGAGCTGCCGCTGCCGGGCCTCTACAACGTCTACAACGCGCTCGCCGCGGCGGCGCTCTGCCACGGCCTCGGCGTCCCGTTCGAGACGATCGTCGCCGGGCTCGGCGAGGTCGCGGCCGCCTTCGGCCGCGCCGAGACGCTCTCGCTCGACGGGCGCGACCTGTCGATCCTGCTGATCAAGAACCCGGCCGGCGCCAACGAGGTGCTGCGGACGCTGGCGCTGGAGCCCGAGGCGGTCGACCTGCTCGCGGTCCTCAACGACAACGTCGCCGACGGCCGCGACATCTCGTGGGTGTGGGACGCCGACTTCGAGCTGCTGGCCGGCCGCGTGCGGCGGATCACCTGCTCCGGCACGCGCGCGGCGGAGCTGGCGCTGCGCTTCAAGTACGCCGGCGTCGACCCGGAGCGGCTCGTCGTCGTGCCGGAGCTGGAGGCGGCGCTCGACGAGGCGCGCGCCGACGGCGAGGGGACGCTGTTCGCGCTGCCGACCTACACCGCCCTGCTTTCCTTGAAGGAGCTGCTGGCCCGCCGCGGGCTGGCACCGGACTACTGGGCCTGACATGACCGCGACCGCGACCCTCTGGCACGACCTCGAATGCGGCGTCTACAGCGCCGACCTGCCGCTGTGGCGCGAGCTGGCCGCCGCGCACGGCGGGCCGCTGCTCGACCTCGGCGCCGGCACCGGGCGCGTCGCGCTCGACCTCGCGCGCGCCGGCCATCAGGTCGTCGCGCTCGACCTCGAGCAGGAGTTCCTCGACACGCTCGACGCGCGCGCGGCCGACGCCGGCGTGAGCGACATGGTCGAGACCGTCTGCGGCGACGCGCGCAGCTTCGACCTCGGCGGCCGCCGCTTCCCGCTGATCCTCGCGCCGATGCAGACGGTCCAGCTGCTCGGCGGGGCGGCCGGCCGCGCGCAGTTCCTCGCCGCGGTCCGCGCGCACCTCGCGCCGGGCGGCCTGATGGCGGCCGCGCTCGCCGACGCGCTGGAGGGGTTCGACGCCGAGCACACCGAGCCGCCGCTGCCCGACATCGTCGAGGTCGACGGCTGGGTCCACGTCAGCCAGCCGGTCGCGGTGCGGCCGGGGCCGGAGGGGATCGCGATCGAGCGGATCCGCCAGAGCATCTCGCCCGACGGCAGACGGACGGCGGAGGGCGACACGATCGTGCTCGACGTGCTCGACGCCGACACGCTCGCGGCCGAGGGCGTCGCGGCGGGCCTGCGCGACGGCGGCCGCGGTGAGATCGAGGCGACCGACGACCACGTCGGCTCCGCGGTGGTGCTGCTGCATGGGTGAGCAGCCGATCCCCGCGGGCGCGCCTGCCGCGCCGGAGCCGACCGGCGACACCCTCCGCGTCTGCGCGCTCTACCCGGAGCTGATGAACATCTACGCCGACCGCGGCAACCTGCTGCTGCTGCAGCGCCGCTGCGAGTGGCGCGGGATCGGCTTCGAGCTGTCGGCGAGCGACCTGGGGGAGGAGCTGGACCCGGACGCGGCCGACCTCTTCTACATCGGCGGCGGCCAGGACCGCGACCAGGCGCTCTGCGCCCGCGACCTCGCCGAGGTCAAGCGCGACGGCATCCACGCCGCCGCGGCGCGTGGTGCGGCGCTGCTGGCGGTCTGCGGCGGCTACCAGCTGCTGGGCAGCTCCTACGAGATGGGCGAGGAGACGCTCCCGGGCGTCGGCCTCGTCGATCTGGAGACGGTCCGCGTCGACGGCCCGCGGCTGATCGGCAACGTCGCGATCGAGGTCGACCTCGGCGACGGCCCGCGCGTGCTCGCGGGCTTCGAGAACCACGGCGGCCGCACCCGCCTCGGCCCCGGAGCGAGCCCGCTCGGCCGTGTCCTGAAAGGTCACGGCAACGACGGCCACAGCGGCTTCGAGGGTGTCCGCCACCACAACGTGATCGGCACCTACCTGCACGGCCCGCTGCTGCCGAAGAACGCCTGGCTGGCCGACTGGCTGATCGCCAGAGCGCTCGGCCGCGACGAACCGCTCTCCCCGCTCGACGACGCCTTCGAGAACGCCGCGCACGTCGAAGCGCGCCGCGCGGCTGGGGCTTAGAACAACCCCGGCTGCTCGGGCGCCGACGCCGCCTGCGCCGCGTTGACGGCCTCCGCGAACGCCTTCAGATCGGCGGGATCGGGGTCGGCGAGGCAGTCGGGGCCGTCGTATCTGGCGTTGTTGACCGCTCTGGAGACGGCGCGCGCGTGGGTCTGCGCCGCGGGGAGCGGGTGCAGCAGCTGCTGGAGGCGCTCGACCGGCGTCTCGGGGTCGATCCAGGTCTGCTCGTCAGCGGGATCGAGGATCACCGGCATGCGCGGGTGGATGCCGAAGATCTTCTCGTTCGCCTCCGTCGTGACGATCGTGCAGGTGCGCAGCCAGGCCTGCTCCTCGTCCTCGATCGACGGGTCCTTCCAGCCGGTCCAGAGGCCGGCGAAGGCGAACGGCGCGCCGTCCTCGCGCGTGATGTGAAAGGGCTGCTTCGCTCTGCCCTGTCTCTCCCACTCGTAGAAGCCGTCGGCGACGATCAGGCAGCGCCGTCTGGCGAAGGCGGAGCGGTAGGCCAGCTTCTCGGCGACCGTCTCCGCTCTCGCGTTGATCATCTTGTAGCCGACCGAGGGATCTCTCGCCCATGGCGGCACGAAGCCCCATCTCAGCAGCCGGCCGGTCGCCACGCCCTCGCGCACGCCGACGGTGACGACGTCATCGCCGGGCGCGACGTTGAAGCGCTGCTCGATCTCGACCGACTCGCCCAGCGGAAAGCGCTGCCGCAGCTCGTCGGCCGTCGTCGTCGCGAGCGTGAACCGTCCGCACATGACTCAAAAGCCTAGCCGCGAGTTCCCGGCGCGCCACGCAGTGCGGGGCGCCGCCGTGGAACTCGCAATGCCTCAGCTTGCTGAGGCACGGGCGCGAGCCCGGGCCTGCCGTCGTCTGCCGAGCAGTGCCAGCACCCCGAAGATCACGACGATCACGACGATGCCGAGCAACAGGCCGCCGATCGTGCCGACGCCGCCGAAGGGCAGCGCGATCAGCTTCGCGATGCCGAAGCCGAGCGCCAGCAGGACTATCACGATGCCGAGCACGATCGCGAAGCCGCGCAGGCGGATCAGGATCGACGATCCGGGCGGCGGGGCGAGCAGGCCCATGAACTGCAGCAGCATCAGCTGGCGATTGCTCGGCGGTCTCTGCCCGAGCTTCGTGACGGCCTCCTTGAGGTCGCCGGCGCGGCGCTCGGCGAGCGCGATCGACGCGTCCGCCATGCGGCGCAGCTGGATCCGCTCCTGCGGGCGGGCGGCAGCTATCGCTCTGGAGTAGTAGGCGCGCGTCGCTCTCGCGTCGTAGCGCTCTGCGGCGCGCGCGCCGAGGATCGCCAGTGCCGCGGCCTTGAATCTCGTCTCGGCTGCGAGCTGCTCGTCGGTGCGCGTCTCGAGCTGTTGCATCGCGGCCAGGGAGCCGCGCTGCTCCATGCGCATCGGACGCTGTTTCTGCTGCTTCGCCATAGGCGAGACAGTCTAGTGCGAGGAGCGTCTCACGCGCCGCTACGGGGCGCCGGCGCCGCCGGAGGGATCCTTCACGACGGCCGGCGGCTGGGGGACCGGCACGCTCGGCGTCTCCTCCTCGTCCGCGGAGCCCTGCGGCGGCTTCGCCGGCAGGTTGCGGGCGGCCTTCGTACCGGGCGGCTGCACGTAGATGCGCTGGTCCTGGAGGTAGTTGCCGCCGATGTTCGAGCTGGCCGGCGGCGTGCGGTAGACGTCGACGTGTCTGCCGATGATCGCGCCGCCGACGTCGTCGGCGCTGAACCAGCCGCCGCCCGCGCTCGTGCGGTACGCGGCGATGTAGACCTTGCTGCCCATCGGGATCAGGTCGGGGTCGACCGCGACCGAGCGGTAGTACTTCAGCGGCCGCGACGGGCCCTCTCCGAAGCTGACGCCCGGCAGCGGGCGGTATCTGACGCCGGGGCCGGCCGACCAGCCGCCGCCGTCGAGCGGGAAGGTGACGTACTTCGTCTGCGACAGCCAGTAGCCGCCGGCGCGCCAGAACGGCCGGCCGCCGCTCCAGCCCTTGTGGCCTGGGACGCTCGGCTTGCCGCGCTCGGTCACCCAGCCGCCGGAGCCGAGCCCGGCGATGTGGTACCGATCGCCGTCGAGGCCGATCCCGTCGCCCTCCATCGACATGCCGGTGGAGGAGTAGAGCCAGTCGATCCGCGACTTGCGCGAGAGCCCGGGGGTCTCGACCTTCTTGCCGATGAACCACCACTCCGGCGCCGGGTAGTACTCGGTCACGTCGACGTCCTTGAGCCAGCCGGCCTTCTTGATCGGCTTCGCGTCGGCGTCGGCGGCGCTCAGCGACGCGCCGCCGAGGGCAAGTGCCGCAACGGCGGCGAGGACTGTGCGAGTGCGTGTCACGGAAGCTTGGAACACCGGAGCGCGCGAGAAGCTGCGCCGAAAGGCTACGCGATCCTGGCGCGGACGGACGACCGCTGCAAGCGATCGACCAGCGTCAGTCGCGGGCGGCCGCGGCCGACTGCGCGCTGCAGTCGGCGCAGAGGCCGTCGACGACGAGCGCGGCGCGGTCGGGCGCGAAGCCGGCGGCGCGGGCCGCGGCGAGCACGCCGCCGAGCTCGACGGTCGCGTCGAGGTCCTGCACGGCGCCGCAGCCGCGGCAGATGACGTGGTGGTGGTCGCCGGTGCGCGAGTCGAACAGGACGGCGCCGCCGGCGGAGTTGACGCGCCGCACGATGCCGAGCTGCTCGAACAGCTCCAGCGTCGCGTAGACGGTCGGCAGCGAGGTGCCGGGAAGCGTCTGCGTGACGTTGGTGAGGACCTCTTCCGCGGTCACGTGCTGGTCGCGCTCGCGCAGCATCCGGTTGATCACCAGCCGCTGCGAGGTGACGCGCTGTCCGCGGGCGCGGAGGCGCTCGATCAGGTCGGCGTCGATGACCTCGGTGGCGGGCGTCACGAAGGGCATCATAGCGGGCCGTTCATGCGCGCTTGCTGTTGCAAGAGGCTTGTCGTAAGGGTGCCCTTACGACAGCGGAGGTCGTGCGCGCGGGGCCGCGGCTCAGTGCCCGAGCGTGTGGCGCTGCGCCCGCTCGGCGTCGCGCTCGCGCTCGCGATCGCGACGGCGCTTCGGGGTGTGGACCGAGACACCGCCCATCAGCCCGATCGCGGTGACGCGCACGAGCGGCGCGCCCGGCCGCGGCATCCCCTCGACCTTCACGTCCTTGCCGCCCATCAGCACGAATCCGCCGACCTCGACCGCGACGCCCTCCGGCACGCAGATGTCGATCCCGCCCATCACGGCGATCGCGAGGATCGACACCTCACCGCCCTCCAGCTCCGCGTTGCGCAGGTCGATGTCGCAGCCGCCCATCACAGCGATCGCCCGGACCCGCCGGTCGGCGCGCCAGCGGCCCTTGCGGCTCGTGCCGCCCATCACCGCGACGAGCCACGAGGTCGCCTTCATGCGGTGCAGGCGCGGGGTCGGGGACGGGTCGGCGAGCGGCTGCTCGCCGCGGTCGACGTCCGCGGTCAGCGCGCTCAGCTGCGCGAGCGTCGTCGCCGACCACGCCTGTTCGAGCCGCTCGGTCAGCTCCTCGACCGTCAGCCGGCCGTCGGCGGCGCTGTCGCGCAGCAGCGCGGCGGCGCGTTCGCGGTCGGCGTCGGAGGCGCGCATCGCGCGCAAGTCGGCCATGTCGGCAGGGTATCGCTGTGTCAGGATTGGATCCATGGAGATTCGCGCTGCAGTGCTGGAAGAGTTCGGGAGACCGCTCGTCGTGCAGACGGTCGAGCTGGCCGAGCCCGGCCCCGAAGAGGTGCTGGTGCGCCTCGTCGCGTGTGGCGTCTGCCACACCGACATGTACACCGCCAGCGGTGCCGACCCGTCGGGCTATGCGCCGTGCGTGCTCGGCCACGAGGGCGCGGGCGTCGTCGAGCGCGTCGGCGCCGACGTGACGCTGGTGAAGCCGGGCGACCACGTCGTGACGCTGTTCTCGCCGCAGTGCGGCGAGTGCGTCCACTGCAAGAGCCCGAAGACCAACCTGTGCATGAAGATCCGCGCGCAGCAGAACGCCGGCTACCTGCCCGACGGCACCACGCGCCTCAAGCGCGGCGGCGAGGAGCTGCGCCACTTCATGGGCACGAGCACCTTCGCCGAGTACACGGTGATGCCGGAGATCGCGCTCGCGAAGATCGATCCGGAGGCGCCGCTGGAGGGCGCGGCGCTGTTCGCCTGCGGCCTCTCGACCGGTCTCGGCGCCGCGCTCAGAACGGCGAAGGTCGAGCCCGGCTCGACGGCGGTCGTCTTCGGCGCCGGCATGGTCGGCCTCGGCGCCGTCGCCGGCGCGCGGATGGCCGGAGCGGAGCGGATCGTCTGCGTCGACCTGTCGCCGGAGCGGCTCGAGCTGGCCAGAGGCCAGGGCGCGACCGACCTGATGGTCGGCGGTCCGGACACCGTCCAGCAGATCCTCGACATGACCGACGGCTTCGGCGCCGACTACACCTTCGAGGCGACCGGCCTCGTGCAGGTGATGAGACAGGCGGTCGAGGCGGCGCGGATGGGGTGGGGGCTGTGCACGGTTGCCGGTGTCGCCGGCAAGGGCGAGCACCTCGAGGTGATCCCGCGCTGGCTGATCCAGGGCCGCCGCATCGCCGGCTCCTCCTTCGGCGGCCTGAAGGGGCGCGACGACGTGCCGGCGCTGATCGACCGCTGGATGGCCGGCGAGATCGACGTCGACCCGTTCATCTCGCACAAGATCACGCTCGACGAGGTCAACAAGGGCTTCGACCTGATGCACGACCAGGACGGCATCCGCAGCGTCATCGAGTTCAATTGAATCATTCGGCGCGGCCCGTCTTGACGTAGCGGGCCGCGCCTGGTTTGGCGTGTTGATGAATTGGCGCCCGTGCGTCCTGGACTGCAACTTAGAATGTCTGTGCTCTGACGCTGACCGGTCGGTGTCCCACATCGCGACGAGGGCCGTGCGTCCTCGGAAGGACATCGAATGCGAACGACAGTCCACGCCTGCGTTGTCGCGCTCGTGCTGCTGCTGGCCGGTGCCAGCGTCGCCGAGGCGACGACGAGAGGGATACGGATACACACGCCGCTAACGACGCAGAGAGGCGTCGTCAGAATGGTCGGCATAGGTGGACCGCTGCCGCCACCGCCGATCGTTGAGTGCGAGCTGGAATTGACGAAGCAGTTCATCGACGGGCTAGTGCCGGTCAACCCGTTCGGGCTAACGAGAATCGGCCGCATCACGTCGCTCAGAGCGACGGTGACGTCGACGTGCAATCCGAACATCCTAAACATGCCCACGCAGCTAAACGGCTTTCCGCCGATAGGGCCGCTGCCGACCAGCTGGGACATCGGCTACCTAGCCTCGGACCTAATCACCGGGGACCTGCTGTTCGGGATACTAGACGTGCAGCTCTCGCCGTTCCCCAACCGCGATTGCCTATATAGAGGCACGCTCCTAGGGCGCCTGCGCGCCGGCGGTCCTGACCTAACGTTCCTCAGCTCGCCGTCGCTGCCGTTGGCCTCGGGTGCGGCGACCTGCCCGACGGCGCTGTCGATCAGCGGCACGCTGATCGACAATCCGCCGGTCCTGTATGTACTACTAAACTTCTGAGCGTAGGAAGAGGGGCGGGGTGGCGTGAGCCGCCCCGCTCTGTGCTTGCGGGCCGGCTTGCATCAATGGGTAGAATTTCCGGTGCAATGACGCCGACCGGTCGGTGTCCAGATCATCGAGTCGAGGCTCGCGCCGCGGGCCCCGACAAGGGGGACATCGAATGCGCAAGTCAGCCGTGCACGTCGCGGCCGTGGTGCTGGTGCTGCTCGCAGCCGCCGGCTCCGCGTCCGCGACGACGATAGGGATAGTCAACAACACGCCGCTAACGACGCAGGTCGGGCAGCTGAACTTCGTCGGCCCGACCGGTGGGTTCGCCTGTCACGTGCAGTTC
>DATIOB010000156.1:0-6833 GCA_035473605.1 Conexibacter sp. | reverse complement strand
GCGTCATGGCAACGGTTCCGCAGAGAGAGCTGCGCAACAACGTCGGCGATGTGCTCCGCCGCGCTGAGGCGGGCGAGCACATCACGATCACGGTCTCGGGGCGGCCTGTGGCCGAGCTCGGTCCAGTGCGAAGCCGCCGCTGGGTCGACACCGCGAGCCTCGGCGATCTCTGGAGCCTGCCGCCAGACACGACGCTCGCACAGGATGTGCAGGCGTTCGACGCGGGTCTGCGCGACCCGTGGGCTGACTAGCCGCAGTGCGCGTCCTGCTGGACACCTCGGTGCTGATCGGGGGCGAGGCGCTCGCGCCCGGCCTTCAATCAGCGATCAGCACCGTCTCGATCGCCGAGTTGCACTTCGGCCTGCTCGTCGCAACGGATGACGAGACGCGAGCGCTGCGCGCAGCGCGACTCGGCCTCCTCGAGGCACGCTATCCCGATCCGCTGCCGGTCGACGATCGCGTCGCACGCGAATGGGGACGACTGCAGGCCGCAGTCGCAAGACGAGGCGGAAGCCCCCGTGGCCGAAACGCCCACCTGGTGATCGCGGCAACCGCGAACGTCCACGACGCACTGCTCGTCACGCACAACCTCAAGGACATCAAGCTCATCGAGGACCTCGTCCGCGTCTCCGCGCCAGAGCGCATGCACTGAAGGGCCTTGGTCCGCTCGGCGAGGTGCCGGGCGAGCACGATGGTCGCCTGGCAGCGCGAAGGTCGTCGGTTCGAGCCCGAATGGCTCCACTTCACAAGTCGCCGCGCAGACCATTTGCGCGGCGACTTTGAAGGTTGGGGAGGCGTTCCGCCCGGCTGTTGACCTGGAGCGCGGCCTGGAGGCCGGGCCGGTCGAGTCCGGTGCCGGCTGCACCGAACAGAACGCCTCCAGCCGCTCCCGCAGTGAATGCAGCGAAGTCGGCTGGTTCTCCTCACATTGCGCGTGTGGGGCGGCGGCGACCCGCACCGCGGCGGCGGCGCCGTGCTCGCCTAGGCGCCCCGCCGGACGCGGCGGGGTCTGATGCTCTGCGCGTTGCGGAAGAGGTTCCCCGGGTCGTATGTCGTCTTGACCCGCTGCAGCCGCGGATAGTTCTCGCCGTAGTACTGCTCCTCCCAGTCGGCGATCCCGCGGTTGGGAAAGTTCTGGTAGCTCTCGTCGGGCGTGTGCGGCTCGACCACGCCGATCATCCGGTTGGTCCAGTCGACCAGGCCCGCGCGCACCGAGCGCGGCGCGTCGATCGGCCAGACCGGCGTGGCGCGCAGCAGCGTGAGCGCGTCGCGGTGGACGTAAGCGGTGTCGCGGCGCCCGACCCTGCCGACGATCGGACCGCCGACCCAGCCGAGCGACCACATCGACCCGTTCGCCTCGGCCGTGCGCGACGGGCACTCCGCCAGCAGGTCGACGACCTTGGCGTAGACGGCGTCGGGCAGCGGCCTGGCGGCATAGCGCGAGACGTCGCCGAAGGCGTGGCGCTCCAGCTCTCTGCTGGCGAACGTCGCCTGCATGTCCCAGTAGGGCATCGTGACCAGCTGCCTCCTGACCGGCGTGCCGGCCGCGTCGATCAGCGGCTGGACCAGCTCTCTGAGCTCCTCCAGCGGCCCGATGTACTGGCCGCGCGAGAAGACGTCGATCGCCTCGCGCGGGCCGCCCGGGCCGACGGGCGACGCCTGCGCGGAGGCGACCGCGTTGAGCGCTGCGGGCGCTCTGGCCAGCAGGTGGTCGAAGGCGCGCAGGACGGCGGTCGCGGCGTCGGCGCCGCGCCAGTCGAAGCGGTAGAACGCGACCTCCCTGCGAGGCACGCGCGGCAGCTGAAACGTCCACTGCGTGTTGATGCCGAAGCTGCCCCCGGCGCCGCCGCGGCAGGCCCAGAAGAGGTCGCGGTTGGTGTCGGCGTCGATCCGCCGCACGCGGCGCTCGGCGGTGACGATCCGCGAGCTCACGAGGTGGTCGGCGGTCAGCCCCGCCCAGTGGGTGTTGTAGCCGATGCCGCCGCCGAGCACGAGGCCGCCGACGCCGACGCCGAGGCAGGTGCCGCCCGGCAGGATCCAGTCGCCGCCGACGGTCGCGTCAAAGACGTCCTGGTTGCGCGCCGCGCCGCCCATCGTCGCGACGCCGGTCTCCTTGTCGAGCTGCACGCGGGTGAGCGCGCCGACGTCGACCAGCAGGCCGCGCGTCGTCGAGAAGCCGGCGTAGCTGTGGCCGCCGCCGCGGGCGACCGGGTTCACGCCGTGCTCCTGGGACCACTCGACGCACGCGAGCACGTCGCGCTCGCCGGCGCACTGCGCGACCGCGACGGGCTTGGTCCCGTCGTAGCGGGCGTTGGCGGGCGTGCTGGCGGCGTCGTAGGCGGGATCGCCCGGAAGCAGCAGCCTGCCGCGCAGCGCCCGGCGCAGCTGCGCCAGAGCGCGTCTGTCGACGCGGCCGTTGGCGGCGCGCGCGTGCCACGCGGGCGAGCGCGCCTCGGCGGCGAACGGCAGGAACAGCCCGAGCGAGCCGGCGGCGCCGGAGCGCAGCAGGTCGCGTCGCGTCAACCGGCTCATCTTCTGACCACCTCGATCGCGTTCATCATTCCGAGGTCCTCGTGGGAGAGGACGTGGCAGTGCTCGACGAATCTGCCGGTGAAGTCGGTGAACCCGACCTCGAAGGTGAGCGAGTCGCCGGTCTGCCCGGTGAGCACCTGCGTGTCGCGCCACTGCGGCCGCGAGAGCCTGCGCCCGTTGATCGCCGTGATCTTGAACGGGTTGACGTGCACGTGGTAGACGTGGGCGTGGTCGGCGAGCTTGTTGTCGGTGCCGTTGACCAGCGTCCACTCCTCGGCGGTGCCGAGTCGCGCCCGGTAGGGCTTGTTGCCCATCGCGAACGGGCGGCCGTCGACGCCGAACGAGAGGAACTCGTTGTCAGGGTCGCGCTCGACGGTGAATTCGAAGCGCCGTCTGCGCACGACCTTCAGCCTGGGCGGGCGGAACGCCGGCAGGTCGCGCGGCAGCCGCATGCGCGGCCCGCTGCCGCGCACGACGACCGTCGCGATCGAGCGCGGCTGCAGCTCGGGCGGCTGGGCGTCGGGCGACTGCGCCGCGCCGGCGCGCGGACTCGCGGCGCTCGCCGAGAGGTCGCACAGCAGCAACTGCGCGCGCCGCGACGCCGTCGCGGCGACCTCGTCCTGGTCGGCCGAGCGCGGCATGCCCGGGATGTTCGGTCTCTGGCTGGAGCCGGGCGTCAGCATCAGCTCATAGACGCCCGGTCTGCCGGCCTGCACGAGCGCCTCGACGCGGTTGCCGGCCGACATCATCAGCAGCTCCTCGCCCTCGGGCTCGGCCAGCGTCAGACCGTCCCAGCCGAGCACGTGGAGGTCGTGGCCCTCCAACGCCAGCGACATGAACTTGCCCTCGGCGGCGTTGAGCAGGCGCCAGCGCTGGACCTCGCCCGGGTACATCGTGATCGTCGGCTTCATCCTGCCGTTGACCGTGTACATCAGGTTCGTGCGCGGGAAGAACGCCTGCTCCTTGGTGGGGTTCGGGATCGGGTCCATCAGGGCGTAGTCGGGCCCGACCTCGATCGCCTGCATGACGAGGATCCGCTCCTTGGCGGCGCGCACCTCGGGGACGTCGTCGAGGTCGCCGCGCACGATCAGCAGCCCCGCCATCCCCGCGCGCACCTGCTGACACACGCCGCCGTGGCGGTGCGGGTGGTACCAGAAGAGCCCCGCGGGGTGGTCCTCGGGCAACTCGATCTCGTAGCGCTGCCGCTCGCCGGGCGGCACCGCAAGGAAGACGTTGTCGGAGTTGCCGCGCGGCGAGACGTGGAGGCCGTGGGTGTGGAGGTTGGTCGTCGTCCACTCGTGCGGGCGGTCCATCGTCGCGTGGTCGTGGTCGCCCTCGCCTCTGAGCTCCGGCAGGCGGTTGCGCAGGTCGACCCGCAGCACGTCGCCGCCGCGCAGCTCCCAGGTGTTGCCGGGGACCAGTCCGTCGTAGGTCCAGGTCCGGACCGGCGCCGGGGCGCCCATGTCGACGACGCCGGGCTTGCAGACGAGCTTGACGTCGAGTCTGCCGCGGCGGCTGCGCAGCACTCGCGGGCGCCGCAGCTCGGGGCCGAGCGCCTGGGCGGCGCGAGCGACGGGAGCCGTGCCCGGCCCGAGGGTCGCCCCCGCGCGCGGCGCGCGCAGCAGCTCGGGGGCGGCGAGCGCAGCCGCCAGCGCGCCCGCTCCGTACCTGATCGCCGTGCGGCGCGTGACTGCTGGTCTCACGCCCTGATTGTCGACGCGAGGACGACAGAGCTTGAGCGCGAACGCGCCCGCGCCCGACTCGGACGGCGCGCACCTCGCGCCTCGTGCGGGCGATCGCGGCGCGTCGCGTACTCCTTGAGCAGCAGGTCCCCGGCGCAGGTGCGGCGGAGCAGCTGGGCACGGCGGTCCCGGCGGGACGGCGCAGTGCCCTGCGCCGTGCGGACGCGATGCCGCGCTGACGCGGTCGATCCGCCGGGCGCTCGCCACGACCCCCGCGCCGGGCGCGATCGTCGGCGTCTGGCAGCCGGGCAGGCGGGCCTACGTGCGCAGCTTCGGCGTCCGCGACACGACGACGCGCCAGCCGATGCGCGGCGACCTGTTCATGCGGCCTGGTCGACTACTCGATCGTTCCGGCGCTCGACAGGTCGATGACGAACGATCCCCCCTACGTCGCGGCGCAGGGCACTCGTGCGCGGCACCGTCGAGCCGTAGGAGCGGCAGCGCCGACGGGATCTCTCTGATGAAGGGACGGGCGCGGCGGGGACGCACGGTCCAGGTCGTCGCTGGGTGGGTATCTGTCCGGCACGTCCCGCATCCGACCGAGGAGATCCTAGCCGCATGCCCAAGACGCTCGGACTGGTCGCCGATCCGGTCGTCGTCGCGGAGACGGTCGAGCGCACCGTCCCGGACGTCTCCGCCCGGCTGCGCGGCGACTGGCACGTCCACGTGGACGAGCAGACGTTCGCGGCCGGGCAGGAGCTGCGCGAGCTGTCCCAGCGAGCCGAGCAGCTCGCCGACGAGCACGGCTGGGACGCAGTGATCGGTCGGCGGCGCCCTGGGCTCGGGCTTCGAGTCCCAGGACGCGGTGCGCCGCGTCGCCTTCGGCGTCCGCGAGCGCCATCGCCGGGAGAAGACGTCCGCGAAGCCTGACTAGGGTTCCGAACCCGGCCGCGGCGGCGCTCTGCTGAGGCCTGTTCCCGTCAGCTCAACCGTGCGCGGACCGCCGGGAGCGGTGTCGTGCACCGTCAGCGCGCCGGTCACGTCGCCGGCGGAGCGCGGCAGGAACCGCAGCGCGATCTCGCAGTGCTGCCCCGGCGCGATCCGGTACGGGAGCCGCCCGCATGCCTTGAGCGTGAAACGGCCGCGCAGTTGCAGGCGGGTGATCGTGACCGGGTCGACGCCGGTGTTGCTCAGGGTCGCGATCTGAGGCTCGGAGCGTCTGCCGGCGACGGTCGGCGGGAAATCGAGCGAACCGGGCGCCAGCGCCGCGCTCGGACCGACGCCGATCCCGCTCAGCCTCGTGGCCGTCGCGCGCGGCGGACCACCGAACATCGAGACGACCAGTCTCGCCCGCTTCGGGCCGAGACTGGTCGGACGGAACTCCACGCGGAACGTCTCGCGGACGAACGAGATCAGAGCGCGACGCGGCTTGCCCCGCAGCGCCGTGACGCGGAAGTCGCCTGCGTCCGGCCCCACGACCGCCACGCCGGTCAGGACGGCGTCGGTCGGCGAGGCGACGAACGAGACGTCGACCCGGCCCGTCGTGCCGACGCGCTGCTGGCCGAGATCGGCCTGCTCGGGCAGCCGGATCGAGCCGGCCTCCGGCCGGGGCGGCCACGCGCCGGCGGCAGGCGCGAACAAGGCGACGGCGCAGACGGCTGCCAGCGCCGCGGTGAGAAGGCGTAGTGTGGTCGTCATCGGCGCTGACAACACCGCCGCCGCGAGGGAGTTGCATCGCATGGCGGCTCGCTGGACGAACGTGCGGCTCGCCGCTCCCGCGATCGGGCGATGCGGGGACGCCGCAGCCCGGCGGGCGCCGCGTCCCCGTGCGCTCACCGCCGCGTGGCTCTCACCGCCAGATTGAGCGTGCGCGCGGCACGACCGCCGTCCGCGCGCAGGAAGGCGACGCGCACGCGCACCGTGGCGCGGCCCCGCGTCCGCAGCGTGCGCAGCGCCGAGCCTCTGAGCCGCAGCGTCAGGCGGACGACGCCGGCACGTCTCAGCGTGCGCGAGGCGGGCGCGACGGCGCGCGATCCGGCGAGCGTGACGCGCCCCGCGCCGTTGACCCGCAGCGGCAGGACCGCGATCGCGCCGTTCGCCCGCAGGGCCGTTCCCGCGGGGAGCGTGATCCGCGCGGGCGCGGGACCTCTGCCGCCCGGCTGCCCCGTGCCGGCGCCGCCGGGCTGAGGCGGCGCCGCTCCCCCGCCTGGCACCGTGCCCGACCCGCCGTCGGGGTTCCCACCGCCGCCGCCGCTCGGGGGCGCGCCGCCGCCGGTCCCGGGATCGCCGCCGCCCGGGGTGCCGCCGCCCGGGGTGCCGCCCGGGTCACCGCTGCCGGGCGGGATGCTCGGCACGACGACGGTGAACGAGCGGCTCGCGACGGGTCCGGCGTTGCCGGCGGCGTCGGTCGCCGCGACCGCGAAGGTGTGAGGGCCGGCCGGCAGGTCGACGGTCGGCGAGACCGGGGCGCCGGGCTCGCACGGCCGCGGCTCGCCGTCGTCGAAGCGGCAGCTCAGCGTCGCTCCTGCCTCGTCGACGGCGACGTCGAAGGCGGGTCGCACCGCTTCGGTCTCGCCGTCGGGTCCGGCGACGACGGCCGCCACCGGCGCGACGGTGTCG
>DATIOB010000155.1:0-3976 GCA_035473605.1 Conexibacter sp. | reverse complement strand
GGTGCAGGTCGTCGGGGCGGCTGCCCGCGAGCACGTCGAGCAGCAGCGCCGCGTCCAGCGTCGTGCGCGCGAGCGGGCCGATGCACGTGAGGCCGTGGAAGGGCTCCCGCTCGGGCCACGGCGAGATCCGGCCGCGCTGCGGCTTGATGCCGACGAGGTGGGTCCAGGCGGCCGGGATGCGCACGGAGCCGGCGCCGTCGGAGCCGACCGCGACCGGCACGAGACCGGCCGCGACCGCGGCCGCGGAGCCGCCCGAGGAGCCGCCCGGCGTGTGGCCGGTCGCCCACGGGTTGCGCGTCGCGCCGAAGGCCGGGCCCTCGGTGAACGGCCACTGGCCCAGCTCCGGCGTCGTCGTCTTGCCGACGATGATCGCGCCGGCGGCGCGCAGCCGCCGCGCGACCTCGCCGTCGGCCTCGCGCGGCGAGAAGGGACCGGCGCAGCCGAACGCAGTCGCCTCGCCGGCGAGGTCCATGTCGTCCTTGATCGCGACCGGGACGCCGAGCAGCGGCAGCGACTCGCCGGCGCGCCGCGCGCGATCGACTGCGTCGGCTTCGCGCAGGGCCGCGTCATGACGGACGCAGCGGAAGGCGTTCAGGAGCGGCTGCGTCGCGTCGATCCGCGCGAGCGACAGCTCGACCAGCTCGCGTGCGGACACGTCGCCGGCCGCGACCAGCGCGGCGAGCGTCCCAGCGCCGGCGAAAGCCAGCGCGTCGCTTGTCGTCCCGGCTGCGTCCACGGTCCTCCTCCACGGATCCAGGCGATAGAGGCGAGCACAGCAACTGCCCGCCGCATGCGCCGTCTGTCTCGTTCGTTCGAACGAACGATACGCCATGGCGTCTATGCTTCGCCGCATCGAGCCGCCTGTGACACCTCTGGACGGCGATGCCGCGCGCAGACCGGGCGCACCGGCGTCACCGTCGGTCTCCGTTCCCGTTCCGGTCGCCGTCCCGGCGACGCGCGAGCGGATCCTGCACGCGACGCTGCACGTGATCGCGGCCGACGGCATCGGCGCCGTCACCAACCGGCGCGTCGCGACCGAGGCCGGCGTCGCGCTCGGCTCGCTCACCTACCACTTCCGCAGCCAGACGGAGCTGCTGCGCGACAGCCTGCTGCGCTACGTCGAGGAGGAGGTCGACCGCCTCGGCGCGATCGCCGAGCAGCTGCGCGCGACCGAGCCGACGACCGCGCAGGTCGCCGCCGCCGTCGAACAGCTGCTCGACAGCGATCCGGCGCGGCCGGGCGAGGTCGCCGAGCTGGAGCTGCACCTGCAGGCGTCGCGCGACCCTGCGCTGCACGCGGCCTCGACACGCTGCTTCGCCGCCTACGAGGACTTCGGGACGGCGGTGCTGGAGGCGCTCGGGGTGCCCGACCCGGCCCGCCACGCGCAGTCGGTCGTGGCGCTGATGATCGGCCTGACGATGCGCCGGCTCGGCACCGGCGCGCAGGACGCCCACGGCACCGCCGCCGCGCTGATGACGATCGTGCGCGGCGCGCAGGCGGAGGCGGCGGACGCGGCCGCGAGCGGCGGCGCGACCACAGGCGCGGACGCAGACGGCCCGGCGGCCGGCGCGGGCGGCGCCGCGGCCGGCGGCGACTGACGCGCCCTTAAATGGGTCGGGGCCCGTTCGCCGCATTCGGCAAACGAGCCCCGCCACCACCAGCGGCCACCACAGCCACGAGAAGAAGGGGATCGGGCTGGGAGTCGGCGTGCCCCCCCGGGTGCACCGACTCCCAGCCCGTGTGTTCTAAGGAGGAGAGATTTAGAACGACAGGGATGATGCGGGACGTCAAGGGATCTGTTGTTGGCCCGATGGCGAAGGTTTTCCTCCACCCGTTCGCCCGCGTTAGAGGACGGACGCCGCGGCATCTGTGCGGTCGGACACAGGAGCCGGGCGACGAGCCGCCGCGCGACCTCCGCCTCACCCCGTCACCCCGCACTGCGCGCAGACGGTCGCGAGCCGCTCCATCGCGCTGTCGGGCCGGTCGGGCAGCGCGTCGAGCGCGGCGGCCGCGGCCTGCACGTCCTCGATCGTCGCCGCGCGCGCCTCGAGCGCGAAGCGGCCGAGCCAGCGGACCGCGGCGCGCTCGTATCCGTCGTGCTCGCGCATCAGCAGGCAGATGCGCAATGCGTCCTGAAGGCTGATGCGCGGCATCGCCGACGCGAGCGTGCGGATGCGGGAGAGATCACCGGCGTCGAGCGCCTGGCGGAAGATCACGTAGGGAGGAGTGCCGGTTCCTGAAGTCACGAACGTATGTTCGCATTGCACGCTACAACCTACGGGTGGAAAAACTCCACCGCACTACGGCAGACACCCATACATAGCGGGCGAAATGACGGGGCCGTGAGCGCCCGGCCGCCGATCGCCGCCGATCGCCGCGGATCGCCGCGGATCGCCGCGGATCGCCGGCCATCGCCGGGCCATCGCCGGGCCATCGCGAGGCCCCTCCGGATCACTGCGGGCCCAGGGGCCGCCCAGCCCCCCAGGACCGCAGTGATCGGGCTCGGTCGACACAGCCCGCTCCTCCCGAAACACCATCGCTCCACGTGGAACAGTTTTGTTTCATCTGCTACCTTGATGTCTCATGCCGGACGAGACGCAGCTCATCGACGCGGTCGCCCGCGTCCTCGCACGCCAGCCGGGCTCGTCGATGCAGGAGATCGCCGGCGCCGCCGGCATCAGCCGCACGACGCTGCACCGCGCCTTCGGCGATCGCGAGGCGCTTGTGGAGCGGCTCAGCCGGGAGGTGCTCGCCGAGTGCGAGCGCGCCTTCGACGCCGCCGGGATCGACGACCGTCCCGTGCTGGAGGCGTTCGACCTCCTGCTCGACGACGCGGTCGTGCTCGCGAAGGGCTTCGCGCTGCTGTTCGCCGAGCCGTACGTGTACCGCGTGCCGGCGCTGGTCGACGAGATCCAGCAGCAGGACGACCGCCTCACCCGCTTCTTCGAGCGCGGCCAGGCCGCGGGCGCCTTCCGCCCCGACCTGCCGCCGCGCTGGCTGACCTACTCGGTCGGCGCGCAGCTCGAGGCGATCTGGTGGACGATCGAGGACGGTCACGTCGGCGCGCGTGAGGCGCCGCGCCTGCTGCGCGCGACGATCCTCGGCGGCATCGCCGCGCGCGGCGCCACCGAGCCGCCGGCCGGCGGCACCTGGACGCGGCCATGAGCCCGCGTCAGCCCGCCTCCGCGGGGCTCGCCGGAAGCCCCGGCCGGGCCAACCGCTGGACCGTGCTCGCGGTCGTCTGCGCCGCGATCCTCGTCGTCGTCATCGACGTGACCGTGCTGCACGTCGCGGCGCCGGCGATGACAGAGGACCTGAAGCCCTCGGCGGTCGGCCTGCTGTGGATCATCGACATCTACCCGCTCGTCGTGGCGCCGCTGCTGGTCGCCTCCGGCGCGCTCGGCGACCGCTTCGGCCGCAAGCGCCTGATGCTCGCCGGCCTCGTCGTCTTCGGTCTCGCCTCGGCGCTCGCCGCGTTCGCCCCGAGCCCGGCCGTGCTGATCGCCGCGCGCGCGATCATGGGCGTCGGCGGCGCCTTCATCCTGCCGGCCTCGATGTCGATCGTGCGAGACGCCTTCGAGGATCGCGACGAGCGCCGCACCGCGGTCGGGATCTGGAGCGCGACGATGGCCGGCGGCGCCGCCCTCGGCCCGCTCGTCGGCGGCTTTCTCGTCGAGCACTGGTGGTGGGGCGCGGTCTTCCTGATCAACGTCCCGGTCGTGCTGATCGTGCTCCCGCTCGGTCTCAAGCTGCTGCCGGAGAGCAAGGCGCAGGTCCCGCCGCCGTGGGACACGCTCGCGGTCGTGCTCGCCGGCGTCGGCATCCTCGGGCTCGCGTTCGGGCTCAAGGAGGGTGCGCGCCACGGCTTCGCGAACCCGCTCGCGATCGGCACGCTGCTCGTCGCGATCGCGGCGCTCACGACCTTCACGCGTCGCCAGCTCGCACGCAGCGAGCCGCTGCTCGACGTGCGCCTGTT
>DATIOB010000154.1:0-13631 GCA_035473605.1 Conexibacter sp. | reverse complement strand
GCCGCGTCGAGGTCGCGCAGCGTCGTGCAGCGGGCGAGCGTCTGGGCCGCAGGGAAGAGGACCGGGTCGTCGCGCAGCGCCGGCTCCAGCAGCGCTCGCGCCGCCGCGTTGGGCGTCGCGAAGCCGTGGCGCTCGACGTTGAGACGCGCCAGCGCGGGGTCGAGCAGCGCCTCGATCGCCGCGTGCGCGAGCGCCGGGCGCGCGCAACCGGCGTCGATCGCGACCGTCGTCACCCATGCGACCGCACCTTCACGCGGGACCGTGTAGCCGAGCCCCGGGTCCTCGCGCAGCGCGAGCGAGGCCGGGCCGCTCCACGCCTGGTGGGCGGCCACCTGCCGCGCGCGCACCGGGCCGGTGAAGTCGTCGCTGTCGAAACGCGCGACCGCCGGCGCCTGGCGCTCCAGCAGCGCCGCGGCCGCGGCGAGCGCGCCGTCGTCGGCGGTGTTGGCGTCGTGGCCGCCGGCCAGCAGCGCGGCGGCGACGACCTCGCGCGGCTCGGCCAGCATCCCGACGCGCGCGCCGGCGGGCGGATCGAAGAGGACCAACCAGTCCTGCGGATCGCCGACCGCCGCGCGGTCGTACAGGACGCCGACGGTGCCGAACGCGAGCGGGACCGACCAGCGCTCCTCGGGGTCGTAGGCGGGGCGGCGGGACCAGTCCGCGAGCTGTGCGCGACCGGGCAGCAGCGCGTCGTCGAGCGGCTGCAGCCGGCCCTGCCGCGCCAGCCGCGCCACCATGTAGTCGGAGGGGCAGATCAGGTCCCAGCCCTCGTCGAGACGACGTTCCAGCTCCTCGTTGGCGACGATCGTCTCGACGTGCAGCGCGACGCCGATCCGCGCCGCGACCCGCTGCAGCGCCTCCGGCGCCGGCATCCCCGGCCACGACAGCAGTCGCAGCGGCGCGTCGGCCGCCCGCTCGGAACCCGTCATCGGCGCGCTCAGCCGGCGACGGCTTCGTAGCGCGCGTACAGCTCTTCGACCGCGCGCTTTGCGGCGGCGTGGCGCTCGCTCGACTGCGCCGATCTGCCCGAGTCGGCCCAGGCGCCCGGATCGGCCAGCTCGACCTCCAGCTCCGCGAGCGCCGCCTCGGCCTTCTCGATCTCGCGCTCGAGCCTCTTCGCCTCGCGCTGCGCGTTCTTCGACAGCGCCGGCTTGGCGGCCTGCGGGACCGGCTTCGGTCCCTTGCCCTTCTTCGGCCCCGCGCCGTTGCCGTTGCCGTTTGCCGCCGCGGCCTTCGCGGCGCCCTTCGGCTTCTTGCCGGCGGCGCGGTCTCTCGCCGCCGCCTCCGCCGCTCTGCGCTCGTCGCGGATGCGCACGTAGTCGGCCCAGCCGCCCTCGTAGCTGTTGAGTCTGCCGTCCTCGATCGCGACCGTGCGCGAACCGACGGCGTCGAGCAGCGCGCGGTCGTGGGAGACCAGCAGCAGCGAGCCGTCGAACTGCTCGAGCGCGTCCTCGAGCGCCTCGCGGCTCTCGACGTCGAGGTGGTTGGTCGGCTCGTCGAGGATCAGCACGTTGGCGCCCGAGCTGACGAGGATCGCCAGCGACAGCCGCTGACGCTCGCCGCCGGAGAGGCCCGTGATCGGCTTCTGCGCCTCCTCGCCGGAGAAGAGGAAGCGGCCGAGCAGCGCGCGCGCCTTGTTCGGCGTCAGTCTCGTCGCGCGCTGGCAGGCGTCGAGCACGCTGCCGGTGTCGCCGAGGTTCTCGGCATGCTGCGAGAGGTATCCGACTCTGAGGTTGTGGCCGGTGCGCAGCTTGCCGGCCGGCAGCGGGCGCTGGCCCGCGAGCGTGTCGATCAGCGTCGTCTTGCCGGTGCCGTTGGGGCCGACGAGCGCGACGTGCTCGCCGCGCTCCAGCCACAGCTCGGCGTGCGGCAGCAGCACCTTGCCGGGGACCTCGATGCGGCCGTCCTCCAGCTCGAAGATGACGCGGCCGGTCCGCTCCGATCTCTGGAACTGGAACGAGAGGCCGTCGCTGTCGCGCGGGTCGCGCTCGATCCGCTCGATTCTGTCGAGCCGCTTGACGCGCGACTGCGCCTGTCTGGCCTTCGTCGCCTTCGCGCGGAAGCGCTCGACGAACTTCTCCAGCCGCGCGATCTCCGCCTGCTGCTTGTCGATCGCGCGCCCGAGCGCCAGCTCGCGCGCCGCCTGCTCCTGGCGCCACTTGTGCCACGGGCCGGCGAAGAAGCGCGACCGCCCGGCCTCCAGCTCCAGCACGGCGGTGCCGACCGACTCCAGGAACCAGCGGTCGTGCGCGACCAGCACGACGGCGGCGTCCATCGTCACGAGGTACTGCTCGAGCCATTCGAGCGAGGCGATGTCGAGGTGGTTGGTCGGCTCGTCGAGCAGCAGCAGGTCGGGGGCGCCGGCGAGCGCGCGCGCCAGCGAGCCGCGCGTCAGCTGGCCGCCGGAGAAGGTCGACAGCTCGCGGTCGAGGTCGTCGTCCTTGAAGCCGAGCCCGTGCAGCATCGCCTGCGCGTTGTCGCGCCAGCGGTAGCCGCCGAAGTGCTCCAACCGCGCCTGCGCGCGGGCGTAGGCGTTGAGCGTCGACTCCTCGTAGTCGCCGTCGGCCATCCGCTGCTCCAGCCGCGCCAGCTCCTGCTCGACCTCGACGATCTCTCTCGCGCCCGACAGCACGTAGTCGCGCAGCGAGAGGTTCTGCTCGCGCGGGGGACGCTGGTCGTGCAGGGCGATCTTCGCGCCCTTCTGGTGGACCAGCTCGCCGACGTCGATCGGCGTCTGCCCCGCGATCATCCGCAGCACCGTCGTCTTGCCGGCGCCGTTGCGACCGGACAGGGTCATCCGGTCTCTGCGCTCGAGCTTGAAGGAGACGCCGCGCATCAGCGGCGAGCCGGCAACGTCCTTGCCGATGTCTGATGCGATCACGACGGCCATTGGCTCCATGGTAGGCGGGCGCGGGCGCTCGGGCGGCGCGCCTGGGCGGCGGCGGGCGGCCGCAGCCGGGAGCGCCCGCGACGGAGCCGATCCGTCACGCGGTTCGTTATTGTTCGCCGCCTGATGAAGCGCACCACGACACGGCTCCTCTCCACGCTCGTCGCGACGGGCCTCGTCCTGCTCCTGACGACGCAGTCGGCGATGGCCTCGATAGACCACGGCGGCGTCTCCGGCCAGGGCCTCTACGGCGAGACGACCGACAGAGTGGTCACGAACGCCGGTTTCATGGTGATCGCCTTCTTCCCGCTGCTGATCTTCGTGCTCAGCATGCTGCAGTGGCGCCTCGACAAGCGCAGAGACGCGCGCAAGGCGGCCGCGAAGGCACGCACGAAGAGCCAGGACTGGAAGGGCGGTTGGTAGCAGCCCGCCGCGGGAGCGCGAGTTCCCGCTGACAGCACGACGTTCCGCGCGCTGACGTGGAACTCGCAATGCGAAGCACGACGCCGTCCCTCTGGGGCGGCGTTCCTCGTTGTTGTGTCCGCTCTGTTCCGCGGGGTAGGGTGATCTCGACCCAGGGAGGAGCGAGATGAACTACTTCGTGACCGGTGGAACCGGTCTGATCGGACGACGCCTGATCGAGCGGCTGCTCGTGCGCGACGACGTCGGTGACGTCTACGTGCTCGTGCGGCCCAGCTCGGTCGAGAAGCTCGCCGCGCAGATCGAGCGGCTGCCCGGCGCCGAGCACGTCAGACCGATCGCCGGTGACCTCACGGAGCCGAACCTGGGTCTCTCCGACGATGGGATCGCGAAGCTGCGCGGCTCCGTCGACCACTTCTTCCACCTCGCCGCGATCTACGACATGACCGCGGACGAGGAGCGCAACCGCCTCGCCAACGTCGAGGGCACGCGCCACGCCGTCTCGCTCGCCAACGCGCTCGAGGCCGGCACCTTCCACCACGTCTCCTCGATCGCCGCAGCCGGCAGATTCAAGGGCCTCTTCCGCGAGGACATGTTCGACGAGGGGCAGAAGCTCGACCACCCCTACCACCGCTCGAAGTTCGAGTCCGAGCGGATCGCGCGGACGCAGGTCAGAGGCGGCTGGCGCGTCTACCGGCCGGCGATCGTCGTCGGTGACTCGCAGACCGGCGAGATGGACAAGATCGACGGTCCCTACTACTTCTTCAAGGCGATCCAGAAGCTGCGCAGCATGCTGCCGCAGTGGTTCCCGCTCGTCGGCCCGGAGCTCGGCTACACGAACATCGTGCCGGTCGACTTCGTCGCCGACGCGCTCGACCACATCGCCCACAAGCCGGGCCTCGACGGCCAGGCGTTCCACCTCGCCGACCCGCGCCCGCAGCGCTCGGGCGAGGCGATGAACGAGTTCGCCCGCGCCGCGCACGCGCCGCAGCTGGTGATGCGGATCGACAGCCGCCTGGTCGCGGCGCTGCCGAAGGGCACGATCTCGATGCTGATGAAGCTGCCGGCCGCCAGAGGCGTGCGCAGAAGCTTCCTCTCCGACTACGGCATCCCGGACGAGATCGTCGACCACATCGCGCTGACGGCGCAGTTCGACACGCGCGACACCGAGCGCGCGCTGGAGGGCAGCGGCATCGCGGTGCCGCCGCTGTCGTCGTACGCGACGAAGCTGTGGGACTACTGGGAGCGCAACCTCGATCCGGACCTCTTCAGAGACAACTCGTTCGAGGGCGCGGTCAACGGCAAGACGGTGATCATCACGGGCGCGTCGAGCGGCATCGGCCGCGCCGCCGCGCTGAAGATCGCGCGCGCCGGCGGCATCCCGCTGCTGGTCGCCCGCAGAGCCGAGGCGCTGGAGGAGCTGAAGACGGAGATCGAGTCGCTCGGCGGCGCGGCGTACGTCTACACGGCCGACCTCTCCGACACGAGAGCGATCGAGCAGCTGACCGAGCGGATCTTCGCCGACCATCCCGCGGTCGACGTGCTCGTCAACAACGCCGGCCGCTCGATCCGCCGCTCGATCGCGCTCTCCTACGACCGCTTCCACGACTTCGAGCGGACGATCCAGCTCAACTACCTCGGCACGATCAAGCTGATCATCCAGCTGCTGCCGCACATGCGCGAGCGCAGAACGGGCCACGTCGTCAACGTCTCCTCGATCGGCGTGCAGACGAACCCGCCGCGCTTCTCCGCCTACGTCGCCTCGAAGGCCGCGCTCGACGCCTTCACGCGCGTCGTCGGCTCGGAGACGATCGGCGACGGCGTCCACTTCACGACGATCCACATGCCGCTCGTGCGCACGGCGATGATCGCGCCGACGAGAATCTACGACTCGTTCCCGACGATCTCGCCCGACGAGGCGGCCGACCTGATCTGCGAGGCGATCCGCTCCAAGCCGAAGCAGATCAACACGCGGCTGGGGACCTTCGGCGAGGTCGCCTACGCGCTCGCGCCGAAGGCGGTCGACCAGATACTGCACATGGCCTACAAGGTCTTCCCCGACTCGGCGGCGGCGAAGGGCGCGGTCGACCCGGCCGAGCACGCCTCGACCGAGCAGGTCGCGCTCGCGCACCTGATGAAGGGCGTCCATTGGTGAAGCTCTATCGGGCCGCCTGGTCGACCAACTGCGAGCGCGTGGCGCTCGCGCTGGCGCACAAGCGGCTCGAGGTCGAATCGATCTGGATCGACTACGGCGACCGCTCGCTGGTCGAGCGCGTCAGCGGGCAGGGGCTCGTGCCGGTGCTCGACGACGTCGGGGCGATCGTGCACGACTCGCCGGCGATCCTCACCTACCTCGACGCGCGCTACCCGCAGGCGCCGCTCTACCCGGCGGAGCCGGCGCGCCGCGCCGAGCTGGAGACGTTCGTCGACTGGTTCAACCTCGTCTGGAAGCGCTGGCCGAACGCGATCGCCGAGGAGCTGGACGGTCGCGTGCCGCCTGACCAGCGCACGATCTCGCTCGCCGCCTTCGAGCTGGAGAGCGCGCTCGACCGCTTCAGCGCGCTGCTGGACGGGCGCGACTTCCTCTTCGGCGACTTCTCCGCCGCCGACTGCATCGCCTATCCATTCCTGAAGTTCGCCGGCCGCCGCGACCCGGCCGACGACGAGACCTTCCACGTCGTGCTCGACGACCATCAGCGGCTCGGCCCGCAGCACGCGCCGTTGGCGGCGTGGATCGAGCGCGTCGCCGCGCTGCCGCAGGTGTGAGCAGGCGGACGCGGGGCGGGCGCGTCAGATCGTGAAGACGTGCACGAGCCGTCTCTCGTGCTCGGCGTCGATCCGCGCGACGACCTCGATGTGATCCTCCAGGCCGGAGCCGCGCAGCTTCGTCGCCAGCAGCTCGTCGACCTGGAAGATGCCGGCGCTGTTGGACATCGCGATCTCGATGCGCACGGCGCGGTCGCGGCCGGGGACGATCTTGACCTCTTCGATCGCGTAGGCGGAGAGCGAGTGGATGTTCTGGTGGCCGGCCTCGAACGGCACGCGCGAGCGGCCGCTGGCCATGTCGAGGGCATCGGCGACGCGCACGATCCCGGCCTCGATCGTGAAGGGGTTGCCGCGCCGGCGGTGGCCGATGATCGCGTGCATCGTCTCGGCGACGACGATCGTCCGCTCGGGCTCCTCGTAGACGTCGGCGAGCAGCGTCGGCAGCTTGTCGGCGGCGAGGAAGAGGCTGTACGCCTCGTGGTCGGCGCGGTGGACGGTCATGCCGGTGTCGTGGAGCAGCGCGCCGCCGGCGATCACGACCTCGGCGTCTCTGACGGTCATGCCGTAGTCGGCGACCAGCCCCGGCACGACGCCACGGCGGAACAGCAGCCGCGCCAGCCGGATCGCGCTGTTGAGCACGATCTGGATGTGGATCCACGAGTGGTCCGACATTCCCAGGCGGCGGGTCGCGTTGACCGCGGAGACATGCCACCACGCCTTGACCTGGTCGTCGGCGTTGACCGCTCTCAGCAGCCCTTCGAGCTTGCGGTTGCCGCGCGTCGGTACACGGATCCGCACGTCGGCGATCGCCTCGCGCGGCAGCCGGTCGGAGGGATCGACCCGTGCCGGGTCGTCGGCAGCCGGCAGCTCACCGAGCCCGGCGGTCGGATCGTCGGCGCTCATCGCCGCACGTCGGTCGCAGTCGCGCTCATCGTGGGGAGAGGCTAGCCGCTCCGCTCACCGGCCCCCGAAGTGCCGTCGCCGACCCAGGCGACGTCCGGTGAAGACGCGAATCGCCGGTGGTTCGCGGAGGGCAGCGAGGCGCTCTTCGTTGAGCCGGATCCGCTCGTCGATCAGCTCGACACGAACCTCCCGCAACTCTTCGCGCAGCTCGTCGACGGCGGCGCTGAGAGCCGCGATCGCATCGTCGTTATCTGTCGTCGTCGCGCTCATGGTCGCCACCGTAACCGCCTCTCCTTGGGGTTCTCAAGTACTTCACATTCATCTGGTGTGTTGTGCTGGGCCGATCTGTTTTCTGCGCCTGCTCCGCCAGGCGCTCATGCCGTCGGCGTCGGCGAAGTCCGTCGGTGTCGGCACGCAACGTCTCCTCAACCGAAGCGTCTGATCGCCGGGCAGGGATCTCGACGCCGCCGGCTCCGATCCACTTGATCGTCTCGCCGTCTCGTGCAAGCGCGACGACGATCACGGCGCAATAGAGCACGCCGGCCACGAAGGCGGCGACTTCGATCCTCCAGACCAGCAGCGTTCCGAGCGCGTACGCCGGAGGTTCGCCGCTCGGAGGCGGGACGAGGGCGCCCGCGATCGTCCCGATCGCCAACGCGACCAGAACCGCGAGGGTGAGCCAGCGTGCGAAACCGCTCATGCCGACCGGCAGTCGTCGCGCGCGAGGAAGGGGAGGCCGGGGAGGCGGGTGAAGGCGGCGCGCAGGTCGAGCTGCTCGCTGCTGCGCTCGAAGGCGCCGCCGATGGCGACCCCGAGCGCGACGTCGGCGCCGTACTTCTGCGCCGAGCTGCGCTGGGTGTAGAGGCGCGCGTCGATCTGGGCGCCCGCGACGATCCGCTCGCCGAGCGCGCGCACGCGGTCCGGCATCTCCGCGTAGGCGCCGGGGTCGAAGAGGCCGTCGAGGACGGCGCGACCGGCGGCGTAGTTGGCAGGGTCGGTGAGGTCGAGCTTCGCCTCCAGCTCGACGACGCCGCCGGCCAGCTCGCCGATGCCGCCCGAGAGCGATCTGAGGCCGGCGCGGCCGGCTCTGCCCGCGCCCGCCGCGCCGCCGCCCTTCCCGGCCCCGCCCGCGCCCGCGACGCCGCGCCCATCCTTCTCCGCCTCCGCGCCGGCGTTGCCGGCGAAACCACCTGCGACGGCGACGCCGACCGACAGCGCTCTGCCGTCTGCGCCGACCTCGTACGCGAGGACCGCCTCCCCCGTGCCCGCGAGCGCCAGCTCACCGGCCGAGAGGTCGAGCTGCGCCGCGGCCTCGCCGCTGAGCTGGACGTACCAGGTCGTCGTGCCGTCGCGGGCGGCCCGGCGCCCGAGCATCGCGCCCGCTTTCCCGTTCACCTCCCCCGTTCGATCCCCGAGCCCGAAGCCGGCCTGCAGCCGGGCGCTGGCACCGCCCTCCTCGAACGTCTCGTCGGGCTCCGGCAGCTGCTCGTGCGGGCGCCAGCCGAGCGCGTCGCAGATCAGCGAGCAGCGGCTGCGAACCTGGTCGACGAGCTTGCCCTTGATCGTCGCCTTGTCGCCGAAGCGCGCGACGAAGTCGGCCGCGGCAGCCTCGTTCGGCAGCTTCCACGAGCGGCCCGAGCCCCAGTCGACGCCGGCCCGGCCCCGGCCGCCCGCCCCGGCCTCGCGACCGGCGGCGACGTGCGCGCCGAATCTGAAGGTGGCGCCGACGTCGCTGCCGTCGGCGAGCGTGATCGTGACCGTCCCGTCGGAGTGGCGCGTCGCGCGCAGCGTGCCGCTGCTGCCCAGCTCCACGATCGCGATCGTCTCGCTCAGCCGCTCCCTGCTGGCGCGCTTGGAGACCGGGCAGGCCGCGAGGTCGTCGCGCACCGCGACGATCCGCGGGCACGGTCCCGGCGCAAGGAGGCAGATGCCGCGCTGCAGCCCCGCCAGCACGCCGCTGCCGATCCCGCTCGCGCTGATCCCCGCCAACGCCGCGAGCGCGATCGCGACGAGCGCCAGCAGCGCGACGTACTCGTTCGCCGCCTGTCCCTCTTCCCCACGCAGTCGTCCCATCGACCCAGCATCCACTGCCGAACCCGGCGGATCGGGCGTTCGCGGGCGACTTTTCGCAGAGTCGCGGCAGAGAATTCGCAGGGCGCGTCAGAGGTGACGCAAACGGCGGCGCGCGGCGGGCGGTGCCGTGCAGCGCGGGCGCGGCGCATGCCGTGAAGCACACGCCGCGGCAAGCCGCTCAGCCGGCGGCCGCCAGCCCCAGCACGACGCCCTCCCGCAGGCCGCCCCCGGCGACCGTCAGCGGGCCGAGCAGCGCCGCGGCGCCGGCCAGCACGAGGATCCCGGCCGGCAGCAGGCGCACGCGCTCGACGGCGAGGTCGTGGACGACCGCGACGCGCTCGGCCGGCAGCGTCGCGAGGCCGTCGACGGCCGCCGTCAGCGTGTCGGCGTCGAGCAGCGGCCCGACCAGGCGGCTCAGCGACGTCGCGCTGCCGCCGACCGCGACCGCGCGCACGACCGGCGGCACCTCGATGCCCGCCAGCGCGGCCGCGACCTCCGCGCGGATCGCGGCGAGCGACTCGCGGCTGGGCGGATCGGAGTGGAGGTGGGCGTCGGCGAGATCGCCGGAGCCGAGCGCCAGCGAGCGCGACCAGCGCACGCCGCCCGCGCGCGTGCCGACGATCAGCTCGCTCGAGCCGCCGCCGACGTCGACGACGCCGAGCGGCGCGTCCGGGTCCTCCTCGGCGCAGCCCCAGGTCGCGCCGGCGAAGGCGAGCCGGGCCTCCTCCTCCGCGCTCAGCAGCTCGACGGGCACGCCGGCCGCCGCGCCCAGCGCGGCGCAGACCTCGGCGCCGTTGGCGGCCCGCCGCAGCGCCGCGGTCGCGACCGCGCGAAGCGCGCTCGCGCCCGCTTCGCGCGCCTGCCGCGCCTGCGCCTCGACGACGTCGGAGAGTCGTTCGACGACCTCCGGCGGCACCGTCTCACCGCTGCGGCAGACGCGCCCCAGGCGCGTGAAGGCCCGCTCCTGGATGACCGGCTCGAAGGCGCTCGCACCAAGGTCTGCGACCAGCAGGCGCGTGGTGTTGGACCCGATGTCGATGCAGGCGCAGCGCACGTCGCAGGAGGCTAGCCGGCCGGGCCGATGGGACGACGCGCTGTCCGAAGTGCCTTTTGAGGCACAATGGTCGCTCGTGAGCAGCAGCAACTTGGCGATCGAGGTCCGCGGACTGCGCAAGAGCTACGGCGATCTGGAAGCGGTCCGAGGGGTCGACTTCTCGGTGCGCCGCGGTGAGGTCTACGGTCTGCTCGGACCGAACGGCGCCGGCAAGACGTCGACGGTCGAGATCCTCGAGGGATACCGTGAGCGGACCGCCGGCGACGTCAGCGTGCTCGGATTCGATCCGCAGCAGCGCGCGCGTGAGCTGCGCGCCCGCGTCGGCATCGTGCTCCAGAGCAGCGGCGTCTACCGGCACGTGAAGGTCAAAGAGGTGCTGGAGCACTTCGCCGGCCTCTACGCCGACCCGCGCGACGTCGACGAGGTGATCGAGCTGGCCGGCCTGCGCGGCAAGGAGGACGCCCGCACGCGCACGCTCTCCGGCGGCCAGCTGCGGCGGCTCGACTTCGCGCTCGCGCTCGTCGGCGACCCCGAGCTGATCTTCCTCGACGAGCCGACGACCGGCTTCGACCCCGCCGCCCGCCGCGGCGCGTGGGACACGATCCGCTCGCTGAAGGCGCTCGGGAAGACGGTCCTGCTGACGACCCACTACCTCGACGAGGCGCAGGTGCTCGCCGACCGCGTCGCGATCATCAAGGACGGGCGCATCCTGGTCGAGGGCGCGCCGAGCGAGCTGGGCGTCGGAAGCGGCTCGGTCCGCTATCGCGTCGCCTGGCGCAACGGCAGCGGCATGCTCAACCAGCAGGAGACCGACGACCCGACGACCTTCCTGCACGAGCTGACCGCCGCGGCGCTCGCCAGAGGCGAGCGGCTCGACAGCCTCAGCGTCTCGCGCCCGACGCTCGAAGACGTCTACCTGGAGCTGACCGCCTGATGTCCGCGCACTCCGCGCACGCGCAGCCGAGCTTCCCGGCGCTGACGTGGCGCCAGTACCGGCTTGAGCGCCGCATGTTCTGGCGCAACCCCAGCGCCGCCTTCTTCAACTTCATGCTGCCGCTGCTGCTGCTCGCGATGTTCGGCGCGATCTTCAGCTCCAACCAGGACGACCTCAACGTGATCGTGCCCGGCATCGCTGGCATGAGCGTCGTCTCGACCACCTTCAGCGCGCTCGCGTACAACATGACGGCGATGCGCGAGCAGGGCATCCTGAAGCGGATACGCGGTACGCCGATGCCAAGCGCCGCCTACCTGCTCGGAATCGCCTTCCACTCGATCACGAACACGGCGCTGCAGATGGTGCTGATCACCGTCTCCGGCAAGGTCTTCTTCAACATCGACTGGCCGCCGAACCCCGCTGAGCTGCTCGTCTTCGTCGTGCTCGGCGTCGTCTGCTTCGCCTCGCTCGGCGTCGCGCTCTCGCACGTGATCCCGAACAACGAGTCGGCGCCCGCGTACGTCAACGCGATCTTCCTGCCGCTGATCATCATCTCCGGCGTCTTCTACGACGCCGACAACGTGCCGGCGTTCCTCTCCGGGATCGCCGAGGCGCTGCCGCTGACGCACTTGATCGACGGCCTCTCCGCCGCGATGGTGACCGGCGAGGGGATCGGCGACCAGATGGCCTCGGTCGGCGTGATCGTCGCCTGGACGATCGCCGGCGTCGCCCTGGCGATCCGCGGCTTCAGCTGGGAAGCGCGCCGCAGCTGATCCGCGCGCGGGTGTGCGCGCGCACCCGCGCGGAGCCCCGCCCACGCGCCAGAGTCTCCCGCGTGTGCACGGCTTCGACCTGCCCAAACGCCGAGTTCGTGCGGTTCTTCACATCTTCCGCCGCCGGTGATGGTTCGATGTGGCGCCTAAAGAACGTCTAACGGCAATCGATCACCTGCCTAGAGACGTTTCAATCGCACCGCCCCTTCCAGGAGGATCCCCCGCCATGGCGTACCCAGTCTTGTTCCAGGCCGACTACAGAGAAGAGCAGAGCCGGCTGACGACGTTCTTCCGCATCATCGTCGCGATCCCGTGGATGCTGATGTCGATCGTCTGGGGCCTGGCCGCCCTCGTCGGCGTGGTCGTGGGCTGGTTCTCGATCGTCTTCACCGGCCGTTATCCCGAGTTCGCGTACGACCTCGTCACGAAGGCTCTTCGCTTCGGCACGCGCTTCAACGCGTGGTACTGGCTGATGACCGACGTCTGGCCGCCGTTCGACGGCGACGACCACCCCGAGTACCCGGTCCGTCTGCTCGTGCCCGAGCGGCAGGAGCAGTACAGCCGCGTCAAGACGCTGTTCCGGATCATCCTCGTGATCCCGGTCCTGATCATGATCTACCTCTTCAACATCCTGATCCAGATCGTCGGACTGCTGCTGTGGGTCGTGATCGTGATCACCGGCAAGGCGCCGAAGGGCCTCTGGGACGTGCAGAAGATGGGCGTCGCGTACGTCCAGCGCGGCAACGCGTACCACCTGCTCGTGACGGAGAGCTACCCGCCGCTGTCGGCCGACGACGGCGACGCGGCCGTCCCGCCGGCGCCGGCGGCCCCGGCGGCCGGCCCCTCTCCGTTCGGCGGCTGAACGACGACGAACGCAGGCGGCAGGTCCCCGCGCAGCTCGCCGGGGATCGCCGCCAGCGGCGAGCGCGCGAAGTCGTCTCTGAGCAGGCCGTACATCCACACGTCGTGGACGCTGTCACCGTGACGGTGCCAGCTGCGCAGGATGCCTTCGCGCACGAAGCCGACCTTCGCCAGCGCCGCCTGCGAGCGGGCGTTGTCGACGTCGGCGTAGGCGCCGACGCGATCGAGCCCGAGATGCTCGAAGGCGAGCCGCGCGATCAGCGCCTTCGCCTCCGTGTTCGCGCCGCTGCCCCACCACGCGCGCCCGAGCCACGAGCCGACGATCGCGCGCCGGTCGCGGTGTGAGAACTCGACGAGGCCGGTGACGCCGATCGGCCCCGCCTCATGGTGCACGACCAGCACGTCGAGCTGCTCACCCCGCTCGCGCTGAGCGGCGAGCCGGTCGATGTACGCGAGCGGCTGCTCGATGCTCGTGTAAGGGCCCCACGAGAAGAATCTCGTGACCTCTGGATCGCTCGCCAGCTCGAACAGCGCCGGGGCGTCGTCGGCGTTCGCGAGGCGCAGCGTGAGCGTCGGTCCGGTGATCTCCACGGCCGGCGATGGTACGCCATCGGCCCGCGGTGTCAGGGTCGCGCGCGCAGGATCACTACACTGGGCCGCCGTGACGGCGCCGTCAGCAAATCTGCGTCAGCGGTTGGAGATCCGACAGCTTCTCCTGACATGCAGGTTTGGCGATGCGCGCCAGCGCTCATACGGGGTGATGACGTGAGCGAAGGCACCAGCACCTCCACGGCGACGGGAAGCACGTCTCCACCCGCCGCCGCAGCCGGCGGCCCAGACGTCCGCTTCAGCCTGCCCGCCGTCCCCGCCAACGTCGCGCTCGTGCGACAGGCGCTGGCCGGCCTCGCCGACAGTCTGCGGATCGATGCGGCGCGCGCCGCCGACATGAAGATCGCGATC
>DATIOB010000153.1:0-3857 GCA_035473605.1 Conexibacter sp. | reverse complement strand
GAGCCGAGCGCGGCCGCCGGCAACGTCCTGCTGGGATTGACGTCGCTGGTGCTGCCGGCGCTGATCACCGCGCTGCACTGCGTCGTCGTGCGCGATCTCGGCGAGGGACGCGTTCCGCGGCTCGGAGAGGCGCTGCGCGAGGCGGCGCCACGGATCGCCGCCGCGATCGGCGTCGTGCTGCTCTCCAGCGCGGCCGTGTTCGCGGGCCTCGTCGCGCTGGTCGTGCCGGGCGTGCTGCTCATGGTCGCGTGGTACTTCGGCGCCCAGGTCGCGGTGCTGGAACGGCTCGCGCCGTGGGAGGCGCTCCAACGCAGCTGGGCGCTCGTGAAGGGCCGCTGGTGGTCGACCTTCGGCGCGCTGCTGCTGAGCGGGCTCGCCTTCACGCTCCCGGGCACGGTGATGTCGATCCTGCTGACGACGATCGGCAACGGGTTCGTGTACGTCGTCGCGTTGACGCTGGCGCAGGCCGTGACGCTGTCGTTGACGGCGCTGTTCGGCACGCTGCTGTACTTCTCGCACCGCGCGACGCGCCCATGAGCCGGCCGTTGTGCGTGCGCGTCGCCGACGCCGACGACGCCGCCGCGATCGCATCGGTCCACGTGCGCGCCTGGCAGGCCGGCTACCGCGGGCTGCTGCCGGACGCGGTGCTCGACTCGCTCTCGACGGCGCTGCGCGAGCGCCAGTGGCATGAGCGGCTCAGCGGCGCGACGGGCGAGTGGATCACGACGCTCGTCGCCGTGGAAGAGGGGTCGGTGCGCGGCTTCTGCTCGCTGGCGGCACCGAGCCGCGACAGCGACGCCGGCGCGCGCACGGCCGAGCTGGCGGCGCTCTACGTCGACCCGGAGCTGTGGGGCGAGGGCGTCGCCGACGCGCTGCTGCACGCGGCACGCGAGCTGCTCGCGCAGGGCTCGGCGCGCTGGGAGACGCTGACGCTGTGGATGCTGGAGGGCAACGCCCGCGCGCTGGCGTTCTACCGGCGCTGGGGGCTGGAGCCCGACGGCACGCGGCGCGAGGACGTGATGACCGGACCGTCCGGCCAGCACGCCCGCGCGCCGCACGTGCGCCTGCGCGGCCCGCTCGGCTGAGCGGGCCGCGCGGGCTCAGACGATCTCGCGCGCGGTGGGTGCGCCACCGGTCGCGCCCTCTTCGCGCGCGCCGCCCTCCTCGCGCGCGATCCGCTCCTCGCGCTTGGCCCGCTCGGCGCGGGTCGCGCGCACGTCCTGCGACGGGATCGCGGCGCCCGTGCGACGCGCCTGGCACTGCCACACGAGCGCGCCGAGCAGCAGCAGCAGGCCGAGCCCGACGAGCGCGCCGACGCGGTACATCGAGGTCAGCGTCGCGAGGTCGACGAGGAAGACCTTGCCGGTCGTGACGAGCAGCAGCAGGAGCGCGGTCAGCCGCACCTCCGGTCTGCGCAGCGCGATCCCGGCGGCGAGACCGCCGACGCCCGCGAGCGCCCACAGCACGGTCAGCGCCATCTGCCCCTCCTCGCCGCCGCCGACGGCGCCGACGACCAGCCCCGAGGCGAGCGCCAGCGCGCTGAGCGCGGCGCCGGCGTGGAGGCCGAGCGCGAGCTGACGGTCGGCGCCGCGGGCGAGCTTGATCGCGGCGGCCGCGAGCGCGCCGAGCGCGATCGCCGCGTCGGCCGGCTGCGGGAAGCCGTCGGCGAGCAGCGTCGGGGGCGTCACGAGCACGACCGCCAGCACGCTCGCGAAGGCGAGCACGATGTACGACGCCGGCTTGGCGACGCCGGCGTCGCGCGCGTCGCGGCGGCCGACGAGCTGGAGCGCGACGGCCTCGGCGGCCAGCGCGGCGACGAGCGGGCCGCCGTCGAGCAGCACGCCGGTGAGGAAGACGATCGAAGCGATGCCGACGGCGTCACAGGTGAGCGCGACGGCGGCCGGCAGTCTCGTGCGCGAGATCATGCGGGCGATCAGCGAGGCGGTCGTGCCGGCGAGCGCCAGCTCGAAGGCGCCGATCGGCGCCCCGCCGGAGCCGAGCGCCTCGGGCTGGATCGCGACGAAGGCGTGCGACAGCGCGAGCACGAGGTGGCCGGCCATGCCGGTGAGGGCGAGCAGCTGCTCGTCCTCGTCGAGGAAGCGGCGGGTGAGGTAGGCGGCGCCGGCGGCGCTGCCGGTCCAGACGAGGCCGAGCACGAGCCCGTCGAGCATCGAGGCGGCGGCGACGTCGCCGAGCACGACGCCGACGCCGATCAGCAGCAGCGTCACCTCGCGGTTGACGGCGGTGCGGCGCAGCGCGAGGCCGGCCGCGGCATGGGCGACGGCGAGCGCGAGCAGCCACACGTGGCCGAGCGTCTCCTGACCGTGCTCGGCGCAGGCGAACCAGCCGATCACGGCGAGCGAGGCGGCGACGACGAGCAGGATCAGCGCCGAGACCGGGCTCGGCTTGGCGCCCTTGGCGCGCAGCTCCCAGCCGATTGTGGCGAGCGAGGAGACGACGGCGAAGCCGGCCAGCACGGCGAGCACGCCGAGCGGCTCGGTCGCCTCCGTCAGCGCCCAGAAGGCGATCTGCGGGAGCGCGAGCAGCAGCAGGCCGGCGCGCAGCCAGCTCCAGCGCTGCCAGACGAGCACGCCGGCGGCCGAGGCGGAGGCGGCGAGCACGAGCACGGCGGTGCCGCCGGTCGGCTCGGCGCCGAAGAGGAGAGGGGAGGCGAGCCCGCCGAGCAGCCCGAGGGCCGCGATCCCCTGCGAGTCGCGCTGGACGGCGACGGCGGTGCCGGCGGCGCCGACGGCGAGCGCGAGCAGCGCGGCGGCGACGCCGGGGATCAGGTGGTGGACCGGTCCGGCCATCCCGGCGGTGACGAAGCCGCCGCCGATCGCGGCGGCCAGCAGCGCGTTGGAGGTGACGTGGTGTCTGATCCGCAGGCCGGCGAGCGCGAGCGCGGCTGAGATCGCGGCGGCGGCGCCGGTTCGCTCCCAGGCGCCGAACCAGCCGTTGGAGGCGGCGATCCCTGCCAGCAGCGCGAGCCCGAGCACGAGCGCGGCGCCGCCGATCCAGGCGATCAGTCGACCGCCGACGAGCGCCTCGAAGGCGGCGGCGTCGAACGGCTTGTGGTGCGGCGTCGCCGGTCCGCCCGTGACCGCGCCGTCGACCGCCCGCGCGGCGCTGCGCGCGGCGCTCGTCGCCGTCCGCGTCCGTCCCCGCGGCCCGTCCGGCGCGCCGTCGCTGCCTCCCGTCGCGGCGCTCGGCTCACGCGAGCGCTCCGTCTCCAGCTCACGCGCGGCGGCCAGACGGCGTGCCTCCATCGCACGCTCCTGCGCGCGCCGCAGCGCCTCGTTCGTCGATGGCTCGGCTTGCGCAGACTGCGGCGCGTTCTGCGCAAAGTGCGGCGCACGTTGGGCAGGTCGCGGCGCACTCTCAACGCCTCGCGGCGCTTCGTCGGTCCCCGTGCCTCTTTCGTCCATGGTCCTTCTCCCCATTCGTTGACCACCGGTCAGCAAGCTCATGGCGCGGCAAGCTAGCAGTACTGTCGACCGCGGGTCAACAACTTCTTGACCGATGGTCAGCAATCTGTCGACCGACGGTCGACACATTGGTACGATCGGGGCATGTCACCGCGCGCGTACCGCCGACTGGAGAGCGACGAGCGTCGCCGGCTGCTCGTCGAGCGGGCGACGGAGCTGTTCGGCGAGTACGGCTACGAGGAGCTGTCGATGTCGCGGATCGCCCGCGAGGCCGGCATCTCGAAGCCATTGCTCTACCACTACTTCCCGGGCAAGCGAGCGCTGTTCGCGGCCGCGCTGCAGCGCGCGGCGGAGGAGTTGAGCGCGGCGACCGAGCCCGATCCGTCGAAGCCGCCGGTCGAGCAGCTCGGAGCCAGCCTGCTCGCCTTCCTC
>DATIOB010000152.1:0-12835 GCA_035473605.1 Conexibacter sp. | reverse complement strand
CGACGACGACCACGCTCCACTCGTCGGTGAGCGGGTCGTCATCGTGCAGGCGTGCGCCGCGGACCGCGGGCGCGGGCTCCGCCACGAGCCCGATGCCGAGCGCGCCGACGAGGACGGCGCGCCGCGCCAGCCGCTCGTAGCGGCGTGCGCTGAACGCGGTGAAGCGCTCCGCCGTCTGGAAGGCCGACAGCACGACGACGTCTCTGTCGAGCACCCGCGCCTGGTCTTCGAGCTGGTGCGACATCGCGAGCAGCAGCGGCTTGGTCGCCCCTTCGACGGAGCGTTCGCGCCCGACGACCTCGAACGGCGTCGCCCCGTCGAGGTGACGGGGATGGGCGATCTGCGTCAGCCGGCCACCGGGCTCGGCGGTCGCCGCCGGCAGCTCCTGCGGCCGCCCGAACAGCCAGCCCTGGCCGAGCGTCGCGCCCATCGCGATCGCCGTGTCGCGATGTCGCTCGTGCTCGATCCCCTCCGCCACGACGTACGCGCCGGTCCGCTCCTGATGCGCGCGGACCGCGTTGACGATCGCGGCGATGTCGCGCGTGGGCTGCTGCTGCACCAGCCGCAGGTCGAGCTTCACGATGTCCGGCGCCAGCAGCGGCATCAGCGCGAGCGAGCCGGACTCGGCGCCGACGTCGTCGAGCGCTATCAGCCAGCCGGCCTCGCGCAGCTCGCTGACGACCCGCAGCAGCTCGGCCGGTCGCGCCGCGAGCGCCCGCTCGGTCAGCTCCAGCACGACGTCGCGCCCGGACGCGCGCTGCCACAGCGCTTCCGCGTCGGCCGGCCCGGGAACTCCGAGCGCCGCCGGCTCGACATTCACGAACAGCGTCCCGATCCCGTCGTTCGCCTCCGCCGCGCGCAGCGCGGCCGCTCGGCAGGCCCAGTCCAAGCGCGCCAGCGCGCCGTGCCGGCGCGCGGCCCCGAACAGCAGGTCGGGCCGTTCCAGCGCCGAGCCGCGCGGGCCGCGCGCGAGCGCCTCGTGACCGACGACCGAGCCGTCGCGCAGCGACACGATCGGCTGGAAGTGCGCGCGGATGCCGCCCGGCGTCAGCGCGACCTCGAGCAGATCGGCTTCGCTGCCGACGACGGCGTCGCGTTGCGGAGTCTCCTGCATCACACCTCGACATCGACCGCCTTGTCCGGCCACTTGAGCGCGCTGACGCCAACGCGTCTGCGCGGGAACCGCGACCGCGTCAGCTCCGCCGCGTCGTCGCGGGCGCCGCGTCGCCGGCCTCGGCCGCGAGACCGGTGTTGAGCGTCTCGGTCACCATCTCGGCGACGGCCTGAACATCGCCGATGCCCGGGAAGAACGTCTCCAGCGTGCCCTCCCGCCAGAGCGTGACGGCCCCGTGGACGGTCGACCAGCAGGTCAGCGCGAGCGCCGTCTCGGAGTGGTGCCGGCCCCAGCCGGTCGCGCGCGCGGCGACGATCTCGTCGAACAGGACCCCGAACGCGCTCGCGCGCGCCGCGGCGAGGTCCGGATCGTCCGCGTCGAGCAGCTCGGGCCGGAACATCACCGCGAACAGCGCGGGATGCTGCTTGGCGAAGAGCATGTAGCCGACGCCGAGCGTGGCGACGCGCTCGGCGGGCGTCGCGTCGGCGGGAGTCTTCCGGCGCGCGGCGCCCATCCGTCTCGCGAGCGTGCGGAAGCCCCTTGCGGCCAGTGCCGTGAAGAGCCCGTTGCGGTCGCCGAAGTGATGACCGGGCGCCTGGTGCGAGACCCCGGCGCGCCGCGCGATCGCGCGCAGGCTGACCGCGCCGATGCCGCGCTCGCCGACCTCCTCCTCGGCGGCGAGCAGGAGCGCGTCGCGCAGCGGCGGCGGAGGAGGTGTCGTCGGCGCCGGCATCGCAGACGATCGTACCGGTCACGACTTGACAGTGTCACATCGCCGCGGCTAGCTTGACACTGTCAAGCCGGCGGGTCGCGAGGGGCTGCGTCCCGCGCGGCCTCCGGGATCCGAGAAGGAGAGTGCCGATGCCGCTCAGCGAGCTGTTCGAACGCTATGACGACGCGTGGGCGCGTCACGACCTCGACGCGATCGTGTCGATGCACAGCGAGGACGGTGTCTTCCACCTGCACGCCGCGAGCGGGCCGGCGGCGGGCCGAGAGGCGGTGCGCGCGACGTTCGCCGCGGTGCTCGAGCGGTATCCGGACCTGCGCTTCGAGCGCCGCGACGTCCGCTTCGGCGACGACTTCGTCGTCTTCGAGTACGTGATGCACGTGCGCGGCGCGCGCATCGACGCGATCGACCTGTTCGTCGTCGCCGACGGGCTCGTCGCGCGCAAGGACACCTACCTCGACGCCACGGTCCTCGCCGGGCTGGAGGCCGTGGCATGAACGCTCTCCAGCACGCCGCGCTCGCCGCCGCGGCTGCGATGGCGGCAGCGTCCTTCGCGGCGTCGGCGACCGTCGCGTCGGCGTCGATCGCGCCGGATCCCTACAGAACGTCGGTGGGCAGCGGCAGCTTCACCGGGGACTCCAGCGTCGGCTCCTCCACCTGCACGCTCTCGCAGTTGGTCGCGGACGCGCGCGGCACCCGCCACGGCGCCAAGGTGAGGATCCGCGGATTCGACGCCACCTGCGTCGGCGTCATAACCGCAGCGAGCTACGACAGGACGATCCGCTTCCGGATCCGGCACGGCGCGGTGACCGGCACGATCTCGATCGTGATCGCGAACGTCCTCGGCGGGCAGTGCCGTTACGGAGGACCGGTGACCGGGACGAGCGCCAGAGGCGCCGGCACGGTGTCGGCGGCGGGCACCGTGACCCTGACCAGGACGCTGGTCGCGCCATGCGCGCCGGACTCGAGAGCGAGCCTGGTGGTGAACCTGCCTGGCGCCAGCTTCGGCTGGTGATCCGCCAAGACGTCAGGCCGCCCGGGCGCGGGCGGCCTGACGGACGAGGTGGTCGCGCTCGCTGACGTTCGCGGCCAGGCGGGCGGCGTCCGCGTACGCCTCGGCGGCGGCGGGCAGGTCGCCGCCCAGCTCGTGCAGGTGGCCGCGCACGGCGTGCCAGCGGTGGCGCTCGCCGAGCACGTCGCGCAGCCGGTCGGTCTCGCGCAGCCCGGCGGCGGCTCCGCGGACGTGGCCGACCGCGACCGCGCGCCCGAGCACCGCGCCGGTCTCCTGCCGCACCGGGTCGTCGGCGAGCGCGACGAGGTCGTCGTACCAGGCGAGGATCTGCGGCCAGTCGGTCTCCTCGGCGCTCGCCGCGTCGTCGTGCAGCGCGGCGATCGCGGCCTCGACCTGGTACCGGCCCGGCGGCCGCGCCTCCGTCTGCTGCGCCAGCGCCGACTGCAGCACGCGCACCCCCTCGGCGATCTCGCGTCTGTCCCACAGCCCGCGATCCTGCCGGTCGAGCGTGACGAGGCGACCCTCGGCGTCGACTCGCGCGGGCAGGCGCGCATGGTTGAGCAGCATCAGCGCGAGCAGCCCGCGCGCCTCCGGCTCCGCGGTCGCGAGCGTGAGCTGGCGCGCGAGCCGGATCGCCTCGGCGGCCAGGTCGACCCGTCCGGCGTGGCCGGTCGTGTAGACGAGGTAGAGCACGCGCAGCACGACCGCGAGGTCGCCGGGCTGGTCGAGACGGCGGCCGCGCACGGTCCGCTTGGCGCGGCTGATCCGCTGCGCCATCGTCGCCTCCGGGACGTAGAAGGCATCGGCGATCTCGCGCGTCGTGAGGCCGCCGACCGCGCGCAGCGTCAGCGCCACCTGCGAGGCCGGCGCAAGCGCCGGATGGCAGCAGCGGAACAGCAGGAAGAGCGTGTCGTCGCCGATCTCCTCCTCCGGCGGATCCGGCGCGCCCACCCGCGGCTCGGCCTCCGCCTCCTCCTCGCGGCGGTGCCGGGCGGCCTCGCTGCGGCGGGCGTCGACGAGCCGCCGCGTCGCGACCGTGCTCAGCCACGCGCGCGGATCGTCCGGCGGATGCTCGGGCCAGACCCGCAGCGCCTCCAGCAGCGCCTCCTGGAGCGCGTCCTCGGCGGCGTCGAACTGCTCGCCGCGCCGCACCAGCCCGGCGAGCACGCGCGGGATCAGCTCCCGCCCGTACCCGCGCAGCGGGCCGTCGTCCCAGGCCGAGATCGGCGCGTCGGCCACGAGCCCGGTCAGTCCTCGGAGGACGATCTGCCGGAGAGCACCTCGCGCACGTCGATCCACTCGTGCAGCGGCCCGCCGCCCGGGCCGGGCTCGGAGGAGATGTGCGCCGCGATCTCGAGCGCGCGCTCGCGCGACTCGACGTCGACCAGATACCAGCCCGCCACGAGGTCGTTGGTCTCGGGCAGCGGGCCGTCGGTGGTGACCGGCGCGGCGTCCGGCCCGCCGTAGCGGACCCAGGTCTGCGCCGGCGCCAGCGCCTGCGAGTCGACGTACTCGCCGTTCTCCTGCAGCAGCGCTCTGACCTGCCGCAGGAAGGCGAAGTGCGCCTCGACGTCCTCGGGCGCCCACTGGTCCATCGGCGGGAAGGGGTGGTGCGGCTCCGGGCCGCCGCTGTAGTGCTTGAGCAGCAGGTACTTGGGCATGGAGGTCTCCTGATGTCGTGGGGGCCGCGCCTGTCGCGGCGCTTCACCTGGTGAGCGGAGCCGATCGGAAGTTCTCGACATCGCTCGCGCGACGCGTCTCAGCGGAAGCGCTCTCCGAGCGCCGCGAAGGCGTCGGCGTCGAGCCCGTAGGCGCTGACGATCGTCTTCTCGCGCGCGACGATCACGAGCGTCTCCGCGTCGGCGAGCACGCCGCGCTGGTGCTCGGATTCGAACCACGGCTCGCCCGCGGGCGGCGCGATCTCGCGCTCGAGGAAGAGCGTCCGCCGCTCCTCGCCGGCATGGCGCTCGAGATAGAAGCGCAGCTGCTCGACGAACGAGCGCCAGCCCTCGTTGATCTCGTCGTAGACCCCCTCCCAGCTCGACGTGCCCTCCGGCGTAGCGCGCAGCACCCGCACGACCGTCGTCTCGCCGCGGGGCTCCAGCTCGAAGCGGCCGGCGCCGTGCGTGTCGAGCGTCAGCTCCTGCTCGGAGACGGTCACGTCGTCGAAGTAGATCTGCCGGATCTCGTCCTCGATCCCGTCGTACTCCCAGCCGTGCCAGCGCCGCAGCTCGAGCGGATCGCGGAACGCGCGCCAGACCTGAGCCGCGGGCGCGTCGACCACGACCTCCACAACCACCGGGTCGCTCATCGACCGTCCTCTCCTCGGAGCCACGTCATTGTCAGCGCAGCCTAGTCCGCGCGGTGGCGGCCGTCCCGATTGGCTAGTTTTCGTCGTCACGATCCGACGCGAGGAGGTCTCCCGATGGCGTGCATCCACCTGACAGGCGCGGAGCGGCTCCAGCGACACGAGCCGACGGGCCAGACCGTCCCGCCGCACGATCTGCACGCGCGCTTCGACCAGGCGGCGGAGCAGATCGGCGCGCGGGTGATCGAGTGGCGCCATCACCTGCACCGTCATCCGGAGCTGTCCAACCGCGAGGTCGAGACCGAGCGGGTGGTGGCCGACCACCTCAGATCGCTGGGACTCGACGAGGTCCGCACCGGCATCGCCGGCCACGGCGTCGTCGGCGTGCTGCGCGGCGGACTGGACGGCGACCGCGTCGTCGCGCTGCGGGCCGACATCGACGCGCTGCCGCTGAGAGAGGAATCGGGCGTCGACTTCGCCTCGACCGTCGTCGACCACGACTACCCCGGCGGGCCGTACCCGGTCGCGCACGCCTGCGGCCACGACTGCCACACCGCGATGCTGATGGGAGCGGCCAGCGTCCTCGCCGAGGCGCGCGACGAGCTGCCCGGGACGGTGCTGTTCCTCTTCCAGCCGGCCGAGGAGGGCCCGCCGATCGACGAGCAGGGCGGCGCGCGCGAGATGGAGGCCGAGGGCGCGCTCGCCGATCCCGAGCCGACGATGGTCTTCGGGATGCACGTCACGCCGTACCCGAAGGGCGTCGTCGCCTATCTCGCGGGCAACCAGTACGGGGCGTCGGTGCTGATCCGCATCACCGTCCGCGGCAAGGGCGTCCACGGCTCGACGCCGTGGGAGGGGATCGACCCGCTGCCGCCGGCCGCCGACATCATCACCGCGATGGGCCAGGTCTACCGCCAGCTGCCCGGCTACGACCCGCTCGCGATCACGATCGGCCACGTCGAGGACGTCGGCCGCTTCAACGTCGTCGGCGAGTCAGTCCGGCTGTACGGGACGATCCGCACCACCGTCGAGCCCGACATGGCCGTCGCGCGCGAGCGCGTCAGACGCACCGCCGAGCACATCGCCCAGGCCTACGGCGCGACCGCCGACGTCGAGTTCCTCCAACCCGTCCCCGCCGTCCACAACACCCAGCCGTGGATCGACGCCGTCCTGCCGACGCTCGAACACGTGATCGGCCACGACCACCTCGTCAGAGCGCCGCCAGGCCTCGGCTACGACGACGTCTCGTACTTCGTCAACAGATACGGCGGCGCCTACCTGCAGCTCGGTGCCCAGGACACCGAGCTGCACGCCGACGGCACGATGGCCCCGATTCCCGGGGGCCGTGGCATAGCGATGAACCACAACCCCCGCTTCTACGCCGACGACTCCGTTCTGCCGACCGGCGTGCGGATCCACTGCAACGTCGCGCTCGACCACCTCACCGGCGCGATCTCGCCTTCGTGACCTTTCTCGTGGCCTTCTTCGCGACCTTCTTCTTCGCCGGCTTCTTGCAGCCGTCCACGGTGAGGCGGAGGTTGCGGTTGAGGCCGCGGCCGTTGTGGGCCGCGAAGGCGACGCCGGCGTAGGACTTCCGCGCGCAGAGGTCCTTGACGACGTTCAGCGGGGCGTTGGCGTCGCCGCGCAGCGCCAGCTTGAACTGTGAGATCGGCACGTCCGGCACCGCTCCGAAGGTCGTCTCGAGCTGCAGCCTTCTCGTCACGCGGACTCTCGCGACGAGGTCGATCGCGACCGCTCCGCGCAGCGGCACGACGATCCGCGGCAATCTCTCGCCGGGGTATCTGACGAACCAGGCGCCGCCGGCCAGCCCGCCGGGCAGCACGGGCGTCGTCACCGACGCGCTGCCGATCTGCGTGCTCGGCGCGCAGGCGCCGGCCTCGTAGGTCGCCAGCGGGCAGCCGTTCTGCAGCGGTCTCAGATTGGCCGCCAGCGACAGCGGCAGCGTCACGCGGACGCTTCTCATCGCCGCCTGGCCGGGACCCTGCGTGGCGATCGCCGTCAGCGGGCTCTTCTTCTGTCTCGTGGTCTTGCCTCTGCCGCCGACCCGCAGCGACAGCCTCGGAGCGAACGGCAGCGCGCGGCAGCCGCTGACTTGGAACCGCTTGTCGACGATCGCGCTGGCGCCGCCGGCCCCGGCCACGATGCCGCGCACCTGCGCCGGCAGGCACGACGTCGGGTTGAACATGAACCCGCCGCGGTCGATCGCGAGCGCGATCGAGCGCATCCGCAGCGGCACGCCCTTGACGACCTGCGGGAAAGGGTCGGAGTCGACGGTCAGCGCCGCCGTCGTGCGGTCGACGTGGATCGCCGCCCGCACCACCACCTCGCCGAGGTCGAACGGGCCGGCCTGCGCCGGCACGACGATCGAGAGACCGTACGGCGCGCCTCTGTAGCCGCCGGTCAGATACACGCGGCCCGGCAGCGCGAACGGCCGCGCGCCCGCGCCGGCCTCGACCTGCACGCCGCCGACGCGCGAGCCCTCGCCGCAGGTGCCGGCGGCGGCGGCCGCCGCGGCGCACTGCTCGACGCGCGAGATGTAGCCGAGCAGACCGGCCGGCAGGCCGACCTTCAGCGCCGACAGCGCCTGCGTGTTGTCCTCGCGCGCGAGCGCGAGCGTGAACGGCGTCAGCGCGCCCGCGAGCGGGTTGGTCGTGCCGGCCGCGAAGGCCGGCGCGAACGGCAGCGCCGCCGGGCACGGCGCGCCGGCGCCGTCGAAGCTGACGTCGAAGCTGCTGCTCAGCGTCTGCTGCTGCCCGCCCCACGAGAGGAAGGCGGCGTTCGTCGTCGCCGGGCCGCACTGCGCCGGCGTCGCCAGCAGCGCGCGCTCGCCGCCCTTGAACGTCAGTCTCAGGTGCGAGAACGGCACCTGCGGGTTGTCGAGGAAGGAGGCCGTCAGCTGCCCGCTGAGCGGGTCGGCTCTGACCGCGCCCTCCAGCTTGACGGTCACGCCGCTGCCGCTCGCCTGCATGAAGATGCGGAACATGCGGCCCGAGAGCGGGTCGCCCGACAGCTGCCGGGCGACGTAGACGTCACCGGTCAGCTGGCCGCCGAGCAGCGGCGTGTCGATCGCGAGCGAGCCGATCCGCGACGCGGTCGGGCAGTTCTCCGAGCCCAGCGTCGTGCGCCCGAACTGCTCGTCGGAGCAGGCCTGCAGGCCGCCCGCGGCGCTCGGGTTGATCGAGACGCCCTGCGGCAGCGTCACGACGGCGTCCTTCAACGGCGCCGCCATCAGTCTGTCCGCGGCGATCTCCTGCGCGATGCCGAGGTCGACCGAGAGGCCGGTCGCGCTGTCGCTCTTCGTCGTCTCCGGCGTGATCGCGATGCTCGGTCTGAAGTCGAGCTGGTCGCAGCCGGTCACCGCCGGCGCGACGTCCTCGACGTGGACCCACTCGTCGCGGTCCTGCCACGAGCCGACCGACAGCCCGGTCGCGAGCGGCCCAGCGGAGCAGTCGAACGGGTTGGAGAGGTACGGCACCTGCGTCGTCGCCGCCGGGTTGCGGCGCGGGTCGGTCGGCACGCCGAACAGGGTCAGGCGGCTGGAGACGACGCCGACGCTGTTGCTGACGTCGCGCAGCGAGGCGGTCAGTCCGTAGTCGCCGTCGCTGCGCAGTCTCACCAGCACCGTCACCGGCGACTGGACGACCTTGAAGCCGAACATCGCCGCGTAGCCTCTCGGCGGTGTCATGTTGTAGACGCCGCTGACCTGGTCGCTGCCCTTGGGGACGCCCTGGAGCGTGACCGACACCATCGCCGCCCCGACCTTCGTCTCGGGCGGGCAGCCGATCGACTGCGCGCCGGAGCCGGGGCTGGGGGCGTAGAAGTCGGCGGCGCTGCAGCGCGGCATCAGCGCGGCGTTGCCGGCGAAGCCGGCCGGCAGCTCGGTGTCGATCCGCTGGACGTTCTCGACCGGTGCGCGGCCCTGCACCGGATCCTCGATCGCGTTGAAGGTGAACTCGGTGACGGCCGACCAGGGACGGACCCCGGCGCGCGTCTCCACGCGGCCCTCCTCGTCGAGCACGGTCGCGCTGAACGAGTCGATGCCGAAGCGCGCCGGCTGCGGGTCGATCCGCACCGCCTGCGTCAGCTCCTGCGTCTCGGCGCCGCCGCCCTCGATCGTCGCGGTGACGTCGGCCGGGCCGACCGCCGCGCCCGCGTCGACCGCGACCGGCACGATCGCTCTGACGTAGCCGTCGAGTCCGACGGCGGTCGTCGTCGTGCACGTGACGAGCTGGCCGACGCCGGTGCATCTGTCGAACGGGTCGTCGACGTGCGCGACGCCGTCCGGCAGTCTCACCGTGAGCGCGATCGCCGTGCCGTCGGTCGCGGCCGAGCCGACGTTGAACGACTGCACGACGACGTCGCCGGTCGATCCGGGCACCAGGTTGGTCGGCGCGGCGGAGAGGCCGAGGTCCCACGCGGGGACCGTCGCCGCCTGCGCCGGAGCGGCCGCGACGGCGAGCGCGACGACCGCGCCGAGCCCGGCGGCGACGCGGCGGGCCGCGGTCGCGGCGGTGTTGGTGCGCCTCACGCGCGTCCCTCCCAGTCGATCAGCCATTGCGCTTGCCCTTCTTGACGACGGGCGCCTTCACCGTCAGCTGCTGGCGTCTGACCTGACCGCCGGCCCGCAGCTCGATCCGCACCGTCAGCCGCCGCGTGCGCGTCAGCTGCCTGCGTGCGCGCTTGGAGAGCCTGACGCTCGCGGTCGTGCTGCCGGCGCCTCTCAGCGTGCGCGTCGTCGCGCCGGCCGCGATCCAGCGGCCGCCGCGGCGGACCTGCAGCCGCGCGCTCACCTTCGTCGCGCGGTTGACGTGGAAGCGGACGATCAGCGTGCCGCGCTTGGCCAGCCGCGGCGCGGCCTGCTTGCCGAGCTTCGTGACGGTCAGCTCGAACGGGACCGGGTCGGCCGGCGCGATCGGGTCGGCGACGTTGCCGTCGCTGGGGTCGCGCTCGCTGCCGGGCGTGGTCGTCCCGGGCCGCTCGCGCGGCGGTCCCTGGCAGCCGTCGGCGGGACAGGAGCGATCGGGCTCCGGCGCCACGCGCGAGGGCAGGCCGCCGCCGACGCGGGCGACGTAGAGGTCGGTCGCGTCATCGACGTCCTCGGGGACGAGCGACTCGTAGGTGAAGAGGAAGACGCTCTCGCCGTCGGCGCTGGCGTCGCCGAGGAAGCTGTCAGCGGTCGATCTGCCGGTCGAGACCAGCTGCGGCCCCTCCTCCTCGGTCCACTGGTAGACGTCCATTCTGTCGTTCACGTCGGCGTCGACCACGCTGCCGGCCGTCTGGAAGAAGACGCGTCTGCCGTCGCTGCTGAGCGAGTTCGTCAGGCGCGTCGTGAAGAGCCGGAAGACTCCCTCCGAGAGCGTGCCCGCGTCGCCGGCGGCGCCGGTCGCGGTGCCGTCCGCCCGGCAGGAGACGCAGGCGATCTCGCCGCTCGGGGCGTCGTAGCGGAAGACGCGCACGCTCGCCGGCACGGTCGCCGGAAAGGCGCCCACCGCTCTGGCGGTCTGGAAGACGAATGCTCTGCCGTCTCTGCTGATGAAGGTCGTGCGTCTGTCCGGCCGCTCGTTCGACGAGCTCACGACCGGCGACAGCGGTCCGACGTATCTGACGACGCCGTCATGCCAGACGTAGATCGACTTGCCGACCGGCGCGCCCGTTCCGGGGAGCTGGATCGAGCCGAAGTAGACGTATCTGGCGTCGTCGGAGAGGGCGATGATCGACCACACCGGCGGCGTCGCGGTCACGATCCCATCGGTCAGCCTGGTCGCGGTGCCGCTGTCGACGTCGAACAGGTACGCGTCGCCGACGTTCGCGTTGGAGCGGTTCTGGAAGGCGATCCTGCTGCCGTCCGGGGTCGCGTAGTAGAAGGTCTGGAGGCCTCTCGGGAGGGCCGCGACGGGCAGCGGCGGGAGCGCGACCGTTCTCTCCCCGTCGATCCGCACGTGGAGCCGGTTGGTCGCGGGGTCGAGGAAGACGATCCGCGAGCCGTCGGCCGAGATCACGTGCTGGAACGCGTAGCTGCCGGCGGCGGCCGCGCCGCCGGGCAGGGGCGTGCCGTCGTCGGCGATCCCGACCAGGCGCGCTCTGCCGTCGACCAGCTCGTAGATGTTCGAGACGCCCGCGGGCGCGTCCGGCGTGAGCTGTCTGAAGCTCTCGACGACGACGTGGCGGCCGTCGTCGGAGCGGCCGATGACGACGGTGTTGGGGAACTCGCCCCAGTCGGCGGTCAGTCCGCCGGCGAGCAGCGAGACCGCCCCGTCGGCGGCCTGGTCGAAGAGGTTCCAGCGTCCCTCGACGGCGCCCGGGACGGCGGCGAACGTGCTCGACAGGCCGACGTGCTCGAGGTCCGGCGTCGGCATCTCGACCTCGCCGGCGCCGGTCGCGAGCAGGATCGGCGAGTCGGGGTTGGGCTTGGGCAGCAGCGAACGCGTCTGCCAGCCGGCCGGCGTGCGCGAGGCGATCAGCCGCGAGCCGCCGAGGCTGCCCGACGGGTTGCCCTCGATGTTGCCGTAGAGGCCGTAGAGGATCCGGTCGCCGGAGGTGCCGGCCCAGCTCCAGCCGGTGGAGTCGGTGGCGCTGATCTGCAGGCCGCCCTTGTCGGCCGGCGAGACCATCTCGTAGACGCGGCCGTCCGGCGGCTCGGCGGCGGCGGTCGCCGGCAGGGCGGTTGCGAGCGCACCCATCGCGGCAAGCGCCCACGCGGTCCTGCGCCTGCGTGCGCGCGCGACGTCGTTCTTCCTCATCCTGCTCCCTCCGGTCCTCACGACTTCTGTCGAACGTCACCGTTCCGACAACACCGGCGCGCACCATAGAACGCAATGTTTTCTAGTCGAGACACACCTGTTTATCCGCTATGGGGACGGGGATCGCGCCCTCTCAGCGCCGTCGCATCTGATCAGGAGGTGCCGACGGTCGTCCGCTCGACGCGTCCGGCGCGGTCCCCAGCAGGTCGCGAACCCCTGCTCTCGTCCTGCCGCCGTCGCGACCGCTTGCCTCTGTCAAAGACTTGACACGGTCCAGAGCTGGGCTCGATGATGTCGGGGTGCCAGCCGAACCGCCCGTCGCCTCCGCCGACCTCCTGCGCCAGCACGGCCTCAAGGCCACCGCGCAGCGCATGGCCGTCCTGCGGGCGGTCTCCGGTCGCGCGCACAGCACGGCGGAGGACGTCGCCATCAACGTCAGAGCCGAGATCGGCACGATCTCGCGCCAGGCCGTCTACGACGTGCTCGGCGCGCTCGTCGACGTGGGCCTCGTGCGGCGGATCCAGCCGTCGCGCTCGCCCGCCCGCTACGAGTCGCGCGTCGACGACAACCACCACCACCTGATCTGCCGCGACTGCGGCAGCATCGTCGACGTCGACTGCACGCTCGGCCAGATGCCGTGCCTGCACCCGGCCGACGACCACGGCTACGAGATCGACGAGGCCGAGGTCGTCTACTGGGGCCGCTGCGCCGACTGCCGCGCCGCGGCCCCCGCCGGCTGAGCCCCGCCGAACCGCCCGAGCCGCACACCGAAGCTTCGCCCAACCCCCCGAGCAAGGAGAACGATGAGCGCCACTGACGAGCACGGCCCCGTCACCACCAGCGACGACCACAGACCGATGGGCTGCCCGGTGCTGCACGCCGAGCACCAGGCCGTCGGCGTGACCGCCAACCA
>DATIOB010000151.1:0-4359 GCA_035473605.1 Conexibacter sp. | reverse complement strand
GCCTCGGCGCTCGCGAGCCGCTCCGCGAGCTGCTCCTGCGGCAGCGTCCCGGGCAGCGCCATGAAGACGTCGTCGCGCTTGACCAGCGGCGTTCCGGCCGCCGCGGCGGCGGCGCTGAAGGCCGTCACGGCGGGGATCACGGTCGTCTCGTAGCGCGGCGCCAGACGCTCGTGGAAGTACATGTAGGAGCCGTAGAAGAAGGGGTCGCCCTCGCACAGGATCGCCACGTCGCGACCGGCGTCGAGGTGAACGGCCAGCTCCTCCGACGCCTCGTCGTAGAAGCCGAACAGCGCCGCCTCGTAGCCGCCGGGATGCGAGGTCAGCTCGGTCGTGACGGGGAACCTCAGCAGCACCTCGAGGTGGTCGGCGCGCAGGTACGGCGCGGCGATCCGGCGCGCGACCGACTTGCCGTGACGGGCGCTGGGGTAGGCGATCACGTCGGCGTCGTGGATCGCGCGCGTCGCCTTCAGCGTCAGCAGCTCCGGGTCGCCGGGGCCGACGCCGACGCCGAAGAGGCGGCCTCTGGCGGCCGGCGCGGCGTGCTCGTGCGTGTGCGCGGAGTCGCTCATGCGGCGCTCACTCCGCCTCGCTCGCGAGCGCGTTGACGGCGCCGCAGGCGATCGCGCTGCCGCCGCGGCGGCCGTGGACGACGAGGTGCTCCAGCCCGAGCTCGCTCTCGGCGAGCGCGACCTTCGACTCGGCCGCGCCGACGAAGCCGACCGGCACGCCGATCACGGCCGCCGGGCGCGGCGCGCCGCCGGCGACCAGCTCCAGCAGCCGGAAGAGCGAGGTGGGGGCGTTGCCGATCACGACCAGCGACCCCTCCAGGCGGTCGCGCCACAGCTCCATCGCGGCGGCGCTGCGCGTCGTGCCCATGTCGCTCGCGAGCGCCGGGACGCGCTCGTCGTTGAGCGTGCAGAGGACCTCGTTCTGCGCCGGCAGCCGCTTGCGCGTGATCCCGGAGGCGACCATCATCGTGTCGCAGAGGATCGGGGCGCCGGCTCTGAGCGCGCCCTCGGCGGCGACGCCGAAGCCCTCCGACGCCGCGACGTCGGCGCGCAGGTCGACCATCCCGCAGGAGTGGATCATCCGCACGACCGTGCGCGACAGGATCGGGTCGAGCCCGCCGAGGTCGGCCTCGGCGCGGATGATCGCGAACGAGTTGCGGTAGATCTCCGCGCCGTCGCGGATGTAGTCGGTCGTCGTCATGCGGCAGGTCCTTCGTCGTTCAGGAGGTCGAGCGCGTGCTCGGGATCGGCGGCCTCGGCGACCGGGCGGCCGGCGTGGAAGATCGTGAGGGTGCTCTCGTCGGCGACGATGCCGACCGCCACGTCGCGCTTCATGCCTCATCTGCGCGGGCAGGCCGACCAGTGCTCGTCGGGCGCGTCGGGGCCGCGGCGTCTCGCGCGCTCGGCGGCGGCGGGGCGCACGTCGATCAGCGCGCGACGGCAGGCGCCGGCGCCGGAGCAGGCGGTCAGCCCGTGCCAGCCGGAGTCGGCGGCGGTCGCGAGATCGAGTTGCCGCAGCGCCTGCGTGACGGCCGGCGCCGCGGCGGCCTCGACGCCGGGGATCGTCAGCGTGCGGTTGGTCGCGACGCGCAGGTCCGGGAGCCGGTGGGCGTCGAGCAGCTCGGCGAGGGCGGTCAGCTGCGCGGTGTCGAGCCGCGCCAGCGGCGGCAGCGCCGTGATCGCCACGCGCCCGTCGGCCTGCGCGTGGGTGCCGGGCGAGATGAGTGCGGATCCGTGCATCCCCGTGGTGCACGGATCCGCGCTCATCCCGAGCGCGGCGGCCAGCGCCTCGGCGCCACCGGGGAGGTCCTCGACGTGCCAGGCGGTCGGGGCCGTCTCGGCGCGGAGGTCGAGGAAGGCGCGGGCGACGCGGAGGAGCAGCGCGACCGCCTCGGCCGGGGCGACGGTCAGCGTCGTCGGCGCGGCGGCGAGGTGGAGGCGGAAGCGGGCGGCGGGCGCGGCGGCGCGTGCCGGCGCGGCCGGCGCGCCGTCCGGCGACGTGGGCGGAGCCTCCGCCACCAGCGCCACGTCGCTGATCGTGAGGTCGACGAGGCCGGCGCCGTCGTCGATCGCGAAGAGGAAGCGGCCGGGCAGCGCGGCGAGCGCGGGATCGGCGCAGAGTGCGGTGTCGAACGCGGCGACGAGGTCGTCGGTCGCGCGCGTCGCCAGCGGGCTCGCGAGCACGTTGCGGACGCGGTCGTGCTCGGGCGAGGGCAGCAGGCCGCCGGCGGCGAGCGTGCGGGCGAGCGGCGCCGCGGCCGCCTCCGGCAGACCGCGCACCTGCACGCTCGCGCGCGAGGTCAGCTCCGCGAGGCCGTTGCCGAGCGCGGTCGCGGCGGCGAGCGCGCGCAGGCCGCGCATGTCGAGGCGGCCGCCGGGCAGGCGCACACGCGCCAGCCGGCCGTCGCGGGCGTCGTGCAGCCGCAGGACGCCGGGGCAGCGGTCGACGGCGGGGCGCGCGGCCGCGCCGTCAGCAACGCCCGCGCCGCCACCCCGCGCGCGGGTGGCGCGCGCGGCGGCAGTGGCGCTCGTGGCGGCTCCCGCCATCAGACCCTCAGGCGCCGGCGGCGACCGTGGCGCGGCGGGCGGCGGTCGGCACCAGGACGCGCTCGGCGAGCGCGCCGAAGCCGAGGCCGATGCCGGCCCACAGCACGGCGTTGAGGCCGATCGACGTGATGCGGAAGTGCCACAGCACGTCGGCCGGGAAGCCTCTCGGCGTCTCCTGCACGCCCGGCAGGATCAGCTCCGCGATCGCGATCACGACGACGAACACGAGTCCGGCGACGATCGCGCCGTTCCAGCTTCCGAGCGACGGCGCCAGCTGGCGGAAGAGCCGCCACGCGGCGATCAGCGCCAGCACCGAGATCGCGATCATCGCGACGAACAGCAGCGTCCGTCTGTCGATCGTGTCGGGGTTGCCGACGGTCGGCGGGTTGGCCGGGTACTTCGTCGAGGGGACGAGCGTGATCGCGACGAAGGCGCCGAGCGCCAGCAGCGCGGAGGTCGCGCGGGCGCGCAGCGCGCCGACGCGGCCGTAGGCCCACGCGAACAGGATCGCGAAGACCGCGCCGAGCGCGACGCCCATGATCACGGTGCCGGTCAGCAGGCCGAGCGTGCTCTGCACGTCGCGGCTGACGACCTCGGCCTCGGCCGGGGCGCCCGAGGCGGCGGCGAGCGCCTCCTCGAAGGCGATCGCGGCGTCGACCTGAGGCTCGCCGAAGACGTAGGCGAAGAGGAAGGCCAAGACACCGGCGAAGGCGCCGGCGATCAGCCCCCGCACGAGCAGGGTGCGTGCCATGTCAGCGGTCCCCCTAGTGGCAGGGGAAGCCGAGCAGGTGGCGCGCGTCGTGCACGAACTCGTGGACGCCGGTGCCGGAGAAGACGGACAGCAGGCCCTGCTCGCTGCCGACGAAGTAGACGAGCACGAGCATCAGCACGCTGACGGCGACGGCCCAGGGCAGCAGTTCGCCGGGCGAGACGACGGGCGCCGGGATGCGAGCGGGGCCACGCTCGACGGTCACTTCGGTCATGTGCAGATGCCTCCTCGGGATCAACGCGTCCCGGACGTGGGTTTGCGCTTGGCGGCGAAGTGTCTGGCTCTCGGGCCGTGGACCCGAACACAGTGGCGCGACCGCGCCGGTCTCTCACCGGCTTCCTCACACCGCAAGCTCGGCGGCATCATAGTCACCGCGCCCGCCCGATGGAACCGGCGGACGTTGCGGCACGTTGCGGCCCGCAACCCGGTCCGTCAGGCGATTCCGCCGTTGGCGCGCAGCAGCTGGCCGTTGACCCAGCGCGCCGGGCCGGCGAGGAAGCTGACGACCTCGGCGATGTCGTCGGGCTCGCCGAGCCGCTCCAGCGGCGCCTGTCGCCGCCGTCGCGCAGCCGCCGCACCGCCTGCTGCGCGATCGCCAGCGTGCCGAGCGTGTTGACGCGGATCACGCGCTCGACCTGCTCCCAGTCGAACTCGGCCGGCGGCGAGCCGCTGCGCGACGGCGCGGCCGATGCCGCCGGAGGCGCCGGTCACGAGCGCGACGCGGGTGAGGTCGGAAGAGTCGGGCATGCGATCAGGTCTAGCACCAGCCGGCGATCGCGGGCCGCCGTAATCCGCGCCGGCCTGCCGGCAGAGAGGGGGCGATGGGGACCCCGAACAAGGACGAGACGACGTGAGCAAGGACGAGCTGGGCCGGGCGGCGCGCGGGCGGATCGCGACGACCGTGGTGGGAATGGTCGCGCTCTCCTGCGCGCTGCCCGCGCCCGCTGGCGCGATCGTCGGCGGCGAGCGGATCGGGGCCGGCGACGCGCCGTGGACGGTCTCGCTGCAGACGCCCGACAGAACCGGCGGCGCCTA
>DATIOB010000150.1:0-1702 GCA_035473605.1 Conexibacter sp. | reverse complement strand
GGTACCGCCCGCCGGCGGATTAGCCCGCCAGCGGCGTCTCGGGGCGATACCGCGGGTTCCGCCCGCCGGTCGAGTCAGAGTAGGCGCGACCGCTGTCGGGCGCCGCGGCGGCCTGCAGCGGCAGCCGCACGGTGAAGGTCGTGCCGGCGTCGACCTCGCTCGCGACCGAGATCGTGCCGCCGTGCGCGGCGACGATCGCGCGGACGATCATCAGCCCCAGGCCGACGCCCGGCACCGCGCGCGTGGTCGCGTTGGAGGCGCGGAAGAAGCGGTCGAAGAGCCGCGCCTGCTCCTCCGGCGGGACGCCGACGCCGGTGTCGGCGACGTCGAGGCGGGCGTCGTCGCCCTCGGTGCTCAGCCGCACCTCGACTCGGCCGCCGCCGGGCGTGAACTTGAGCGCGTTGGAGATCAGGTTGTCGAGCACCTGCGCGATCCGGTCGCGGTCCCCGACCGACGGCGGCAGCGCGTCGATCTGCGCGCCCAGCAGGATCCCGGCGTCCTCGGCCCGCGGCCGCGCCGCCTCGACGGCCTCGCGCGTGATCTGCGCGAGGTCGACGACCTCCGGCTCCAGCAGCAGCGAGCCCGACTCGACCTGGGCGGCGAACAGGAGGTCGCCGACGAGCCGCAGCAGCCGCTGCGCGTTGCGCTCGACGATCTCCAGGTAGCGGTGCTGCTCGGCGGCGTCGGTGTCGGGATGAGAGTGCTCGCCGAGCACCAGCTCGACGTAGCCGAGGATCGCCGTCAGCGGCGTCCGCAGCTCGTGCGAGACGAGCGCGAAGAACTCCTCCTTGACGCGCTCGGCCTCGCGCTCGCCGGTGACCTCGCGCAGCACCAGCAGGCGGCCGATCTGGCGGCCGTGGCCGTCGCGCACCGGCGTCGCGTAGCGGGCGAAGGCGCGCCGCGTGCCCAGCAGCGTGATCTCGTCGCGCGCCTCGCGGCCCTGGTTGCCGGCGGCGGCGGCGTCGAGCGGCACGAGCGTGCCGTCCTGGTCGATCGCCGTCGCGCGCGCGCCGAAGGCGGCGCGGACGGCGCGCATCGGCGGGTTGTCGACGATCGCGCGGCCGTCGCGGTCGAGCAGCGCGATCGCGTCCGGCGTCGCGTCGAGCACGGCGCGCAGCACGCTCGCGCCCTCGCGCGCGGAGCGGACGGCGTCGACGAGCTCGGCGCCGCGGCTCTCCAGCTCGGCGTTCTGGCGCTGCATCGCGTCGCGGTTCTCCTCCAGCGACGCGGCCATCCGGTTGAAGGTCTGCGCCAGCTCGGCGACCTCGCCCGATTCGCCGTGCTCGCCGTCGACGCGCACCTTCAGGTCGCCGTCGGCGATCGCGCGCGCCGCCTCGCCGACGCGTCGCAGCGGGTCGAGCACCGAGCGGCGGATGTAGAGCAGGCAGCCGGCCAGCAGCAGCAGCGTGAAGACGATCCCGGCGATCCCGACGATCTCCGCGAGCTGCGCGAGGTTGCCGGTCCGCTCGCGGCGCGGCAGCAGCGTCGCGCGACCGGTCTCGACCAGCCGGTTGAGGGCGACGCCGATCTCCTCCGACTCGCGTTCGGCGTCGGAGGAGCGCTCACCGTCTCTGAGCGAGATCCCCCTGTCGGCGAGGATCGGCTCGACGGTGGTGTCGAGGTAGGCGCGCGTGTTCGCGGCCTCGGCCGCGATCCCGGCCGCCGCGGGATGGTTCGCGGCGCCGTCGACGAGCGCGGTGTC
>DATIOB010000149.1:0-7371 GCA_035473605.1 Conexibacter sp. | reverse complement strand
CAATCTCATGAAGGGGGTGGCGGATCGCTGGACCCTGGAGGCTTCGCGCACCAATGCTCCCTGGCTCGGCGGCCCACGTGCCGGCGCAGATCGCCCACCGCCCGCACGTCGTCACCGGCGTCACGCGCGCGTGGATGGACGACCTCGGGTGGCGCCACGGCCGCGCGGCCGACGCGCCGTGGGGCGCGACCGGCGCCGGCGAGACGCCCGCATGAGCCGCCCGCTCGAACCGATCGTTCCGGAGGCGTTGAAGACGCTCCTGGAGGTCGATCCCGGCGATCCGAGCGTGGATGGATTCACGCTGCTGCTGCTGACAACCCGCGAAGACGGCTGGCCGCATCAGGCGATGCTCAGCGTCGGCGAGGTCGCGCCGGTCGCCGGCGCCGGCGATCGCCTGACGCTCGCCGTCTGGCCGGGCGCGACGTCGACCGCCAACCTCCGCGAGCGCGGCCGCGCGACGCTGACGGCCGTCGTCGACGGCGTCGCCTACGCGCTCTTCCTCGCCGTCGAGGCGGCCGGCGAAGTCGGGAGGCTCGCCCGCTTCGACGCGCACGTCGAAGCCGCGGCCGCCGACGAGGCGCCGTACGCGCGGCTCGAATCCGGCATCCGCTTCACGCTCACCGACCGCGACGAGACGATCGCGCGGTGGCGCGCGACGCGCGCGGAGCTGGCGCGATGACGACGCCGAGACGCATCGTCGTCGGCATCAGCGGCGCCAGCGGCCCGCACTACGGCGTGCGGATGGTCGAGGTGCTGCGCGAGCACACCGACGTCGAGGTCCACCTGATCCTCTCCAAGGGCGCGCGCGCGACGATCGAGTTCGAGATGGAGCGCGACCCCGACGAGCTGCTGGCGCTCGCGCACGTCGTCCACGACGAGCGCAACCTCGCCGCCTCGATCGCCAGCGGCACCTTCGTGACCGACGGGATGGTCGTCGCGCCCTGCTCGATCAAGACGCTGAGCGCGGTCGCCAACAGCTTCAATGACAACCTGATCGTGCGCGCGGCCGACGTCTGCCTGAAGGAGCGGCGGCCGCTCGTGCTGCTCGTGCGCGAGACGCCGCTGCACCTCGGCCATCTGCGGCTGATGGAGCAGGCGACGCAGGCGGGCGCGGTGGTGCTGCCGCCGGTCACCGCCTTCTACCACCGTCCGCAGACGATCGCGGACCTGATCGACCACACCGTCGTCAAGACGCTCGACCAGTTCGGGATCCATCTCGACCTGATCGACCGCTGGAGCGGACCGCCCCGCGACTGACGCGCCGCGCTGCTCCGTTTGGACAGCCGCAGGCGCCGGATCTTCGCCGCAGGGAGCAGTTCCGGTTGACACAGTGCAGTAGCCTGCATATCGTAATCTGTATACAGTCGGCACGATGGGCCGACGGAGGCGAAGGGTGTTGAGGAGCGAGAGATGAGGGAGGCCGCCACAGTGCAGCACGACCACAGCGCCGTCGCGACGAGGCCGGCGACGGTGGTCGCGACGAACGTCGGCAAAGTCTTCGGCAGCGGCGCGAGCGCCGTGAGAGCGCTCGAAGACGTCTCGTTCGACGTCCCCCAGGGCAGCTTCGTCTCGATCCTCGGCCCCTCGGGCTGCGGCAAGTCGACGCTGCTGCGCCTGATCGCCGGCCTGCAGCCGCTCACCAGCGGCGAGATCGCGGTCAACGACCACACGCCGGACGAGATGCGCAAGGCGCGCGAGTTCGGCATCGTCTTCCAGCAGCCGATCCTGTTCGACTGGCGCACCGTCGAGCAGAACGTCGCGCTGCCGCTGCAGCTGATCGGCACGCCGAAGGAGGAGCGCAAGCGCCGCGTCGGCGAGATGATCGAGCTGGTCGGCCTGGGCGACTTCCGCAAGCACCGTCCGTGGCAGCTCTCCGGTGGCATGCAGCAGCGCGTCGCGATCGCCCGCGCGCTCGCCTTCGGCCCGCGCTTCCTGATGATGGACGAGCCGTTCGGCGCGCTCGACATGATGACGCGCGAGAGAATGCAGACGGAGCTGCTGCGGATCTGGGCCAGCCGTCCCGGCACGACGATCGTCTTCATCACGCACTCGATCTCCGAGGCCGTCCTGCTGTCGGACCGGATCGTCGTGATGAGCGCGCGGCCCGGCCGCGTCATGAGAGTGATCGACGTCGAGATCGAGCGCCCGCGCACCGACGAGGTGCGCAAGGACGAGCGCTTCCTCGAGATCGAGGCGGAGATCCGCGACCTGATCTTCTCGCAGGAGCACGCGTGATCGACCAGGGCTACAACCGCACGCGCGAGGCGATGATCACCGCCGCGATCGTGATCGGCGTGTTCGCGATCTGGTACCTCGCGGCCGGCATCGTCGCCGCCGGCGACGACCCGCTGGCGAACGCCAAGCTGCCCTATCCGCACGTGATCGTCGAGCGCTTCTTCGACGACTTCTCCAGCGTCATGTCGGCCGCCTGGACGAGCCTCTCGACCGCGCTGCTCGGCTTCGCGCTCGGCACCGCCGTCGGCGTCGTGCTGAGCGTCGTGATGGTGCAGGCGGCGTGGATCGAGTCGGCGCTGATGCCGTACCTGCTCGCCGCGCAGATGGTCCCGATGATCGCGCTCGTGCCGATCTCGCAGACGATCTTCAAGAACGACACCGCGACGCGCCTCTTCATCTCGGCCTTCATCACGCTCTTCTCGGTCACCGTCGCCGTCGTGCGCGGCCTCAAGGCCGCCCCGCCGCCGGCCCGCGAGCTGATGAAGTCCTACAACGCCGGCCGCCTGCGCACGCTGCGCTACCTCGACCTGCCGGCCGCGATGCCGATGCTGTTCAGCGGCCTGCGCGTCGCCGCGCCGCTGTCCCTCGTCGGCTCGGTGCTCGTCGACCTGATGGGCGGCTCGCAGGGGCTCGGCTACCTGATGCTCGCCGCGCAGACCTTCGGGCCGGCGCAGGCGACGCTCGTCTGGGTCGCGATGTTCGTGCTGCTGGCGCTCGGCTTCCTGCTCGCCCAGGCGGTCGTGATGGCCGAGAAGATCCTCGCGCCCTGGCAGCCCGCGATGCGACAGGGGAGCAACTGATGTCCGCCGTCGTCCCGCCGCCCGCCGATCCGGCCGCCGCGATCGCCACGCCGGAGACCCGCCCCGGCGGCAGGCTCTTCAGGCTGAGAGCCAACCACCTGCGCGCCGTGCTGGCGCCGCTGGTCCTGTTCGTGCTCGTGATCTGGCTCTGGCAGAGCGAGTTCTTCCACAACCTCTTCGGCCTGGAGACCTTCGCGGTCCCGCTGCCCGACAGAATCCTGGAGGCGTTCGGAGACGACTCCAGACGACTGCGGGAGGCGTTCGGCGAGACCTTCGCGCCGGCGATGATCGGCTTCGTCGGCGGCAACCTGCTCGGCTTCGGCCTGGCGCTCTGCCTGATGGCGCTGCCGCCCGGCCTCGGCCGGCGTGGCTCGGCGCTCGGCGCCGCCGTCGCGGCGCTGCCGATCATGGCCGTCGCACCGATCGTCGCGCTCTGGATCGAGAGCGAGCTGTGGTTCAAGTCGGTCACGGTGGTCATCATCGTGTTCCCCTCGATGCTCGTCTATGCCTACCGGGGCATGACGGGCGTCGATCCGACGGCGCTCGAGTTGATGCACTCGTATCGAGCGTCGCAATGGCAGGTCCTCCGTGAGCTGCGGCTGCCGCATGCGGTCCCGCAGATATTCACGGCGCTGAAGTACACGACGGTGCTGATGCTCGTGGCCGCCGTCATCTGCGAGATCCTCCGCGCGCACAACGGCCTCGGGTACGAGATCCACGATTCGCTCGTCTCCTTCGGGACGGCGCGCGCGTGGGCCGCCGTGGTGCTGCTCGGCCTCACCGGCATCGTCATGTACGTGCTGCTGCTCCTCGTGGAGCGGTTCGGCTTCCCCTGGGCGCTGCGACAGGAACAGTCGTGAGCGCCCACCACCGAAACCAGGAGGTAAAGGCGTGAGAAGCATGCGCTGGCTGGTCGCCCCGTTCGCGATCGCCGCTCTCGCCGTCGCCGGCTGCGGAAGCAGCGACGACGACAGCGGCGAGAGCGCCTCGACGGGTGCCTCGACGACCGCGTCGACGACTGCGGAGACGGCGTCCGCGCCCGTCTGCAGAGGCGACGACATCCGCTTCCAGTACTCGTTCTTCCCGAACGCGCAGCACACCGGCTTCCTCGTGGCTGACGCGCGCGGCTTCTACAGAGACGCGGGCGTCAACGTCAAGTCGATTCCGGGCGGCCCGACCGTCAACCCGTCGCTGCAGCTCGCGCAGGGCAACGTCGACATGGCGATGATGGACTTCACCGAGGCGATCAACGCGGCCGGCAACGGCGCCGAGATCACCTGGGTCGGCCAGACCTACCAGTCGGATCCGCTGCGCTACGTCTCGATCAACAGAGACTTCCCGCTGCCGGGACCGGAGGCGCTCAGAGGCGCGGTCGTCGGCACGCAGCAGGTCGGCGAGCTGGAGCCCGAGCTGCGCGGCATGCTCACCGACGCCGGCCTCTCGATCGACGACGTCAGAATCGAGTCGATCGACCCGAGCATCGAGACGCTCCTCAACAGACGCATCAGAGTGCTGCCGCTGCAGACCTTCTTCCACATCTCGCAGCTGCAGGAGGCCGGGTACAGAATCCCGGGCGACATCGACGTGCTCGACCCGAACGAGCTGGGCGTCGGCGTGGCCGCCAACGGCGTCGCCGTCAACAACGCGTTCTACGCGGAGCACAGAGACGCTGTCGCCTGCTTCCTGGCCGGCGCGCTGAGAGGCTGGCAGACGGCGATCGACGACCCGAGAGGCGTCCAGAGAGACGTCGAGGGCGCGCAGCAGGCCGGCCTCGCCTCGCCCGAGGCGACGGCGATCAACATCGAGCAGACGATCGACCTCGTCACGAGAAGAGCGGACGGCGGCTCCTCCGAGCCGCTCGAGCTCGACATGACCTACCTCGACGAGTCGCAGAGACGGATGCTGGAAGCCGGCGTGATCGAGGAGTCGGTCGACCTCGGCGAGCTGGTCGACCCGGAGCCGCTCGAGCGCGCCAAGGCCGCCGCGGGCTCCTGAGCAGCATGTCCGAGCACGGCACCGTCGCCGTCACCGTCGAGCGCGACGTCGCGTGCGTCGCGCGCGACGGGACGGTGCTGCGTTCGAACGTCTACCGCCCCGCTGAGCCGGGGCGGTACCCCGTTCTGCTCGGCCGCACGCCCTACGGCAAGGAGACCTGGGGCCGCTGGATCGAGCCGGAGCGGACCGCCGCCGAGGGCTGGGTCGTCGTGGTCAACGACATGCGCGGCGGCTTCGCCTCCGACGGCGACTTCAACCCCTTCTTCCACGACGGCGACGACGGTCACGACGTGATCGAGTGGTGCGCCGCGCAGCCGTGGAGCAGCGGCAGGGTCGGCATGTTCGGCTCCTCCGCACCGGGCTTCATGCAGCTGCTGGCCGCCGCGACGCGACCGCCGTCGCTGGTGGCGATCGCGCCGATGCAGACGTGGACGAGCTTCGGCCGCGGCTGCGTCTACGACCCCGGCGGCGCCTTCATGCTCTACACCGCGCAGTGGGCGCTGATGCTGGAGGGGATGGACCCGGAGCGGCGGCTCGACGCCTCCGCGCCCGGCTACCTCGAACGGCTGCGCACCGTGCAGCGGGCGCAGTGGGCGCCCGGCGAGTGGCTCGGCGCGCCGTCGCTGCGCGAGCACGACCACCTCGCGCCGCCGCACGCCGACTTCTTCGGATCGTGGCTCGACCATCCCGACCACGAAGACTTCTGGGCGCGCCTGGACCTCGAGCGCCAGTTCGAGCGGATCGACGTGCCGGCGCTCCACCTCGTCGGGCTGTTCGACAAGTTCCGGCTCGGCTCGACGCACAACTACCGCGCGCTGCGCGAGCGGGCGCTGAGCGCGCGGGCGCGCGACGGGCAGCGGCTCGTGCTCGGGCCGTGGACGCACGGCATCCCCGTGCGCGCCGAGGCGAGCGAGCGCTTCTTCGGCCCCGAGGCGCACCTCGACGTGCGCGCGCTCGTGCTGCGCTGGTACGAGCGGTGGTTGAGAGGGGAGGACGACGCGCTGGCGGACGAGCCGCCGGTGCGGGTCTGGGTCCAGGGCGCCGAGCGCTGGCGCGAGGCGGCCGACTGGCCGCTGCCGGGGACGCGCACGACGGCGCTGCACCTGCGCGCCGGCGGGCTGCTTCGTGATGAGGCGCCGGCGGCGGGGGAGGCGCCCGACCGCTTCACGCACGACCCGCTCGATCCCGCGCCGACGACGCCGAACCCGCGTCAGACGCGCTCGGAGGGGCCGCTCGACGTGCGCGCGATCTCTGCGCGCGACGACGTGCTGCACTACGAGACGGAGCCGCTCGCGGAGGAGCTGGAGGCGATCGGCGAGATCGCGGTCCGTCTCTTCGCGGCGACCAGCGCGCGCGACGCCGACTGGGTCGTGACGCTGCTCGACATCGCCCCCGACGGCCGCGCCGAGCGCGTCACCGAGGGGATGCTGCGCGCGCGCTTCCGCGACGGCCACGAGCGGCCTGTGCTCGTCGAGCCGGACGCGGTGCTCGAGTACGAGATCGCTCTGCGGCCGAGCGCGGTCCGCTTCGCCGCCGGCCACCGGATCGGCCTCGACGTCGCCGGCGCCAGCTTCCCGCAGTACGACCGCAACCTCGGCCGCGGAATCGCCTTCGACACGGAGCTGGAGGGCGCTGCGCAGACGCAGACCGTCTTCCACGACGCCGCGCGGCCGTCGCGGCTGCTGCTGCCGCTGGTGTGAGCGCGGAACCGCTCGGCCTGCGGCCTCGGGTTCGGTCCGGTCCGCGGGTCGTCGCGAGCCTGGTGCTGGCGGCGCTGGCCTACGCGACGATGCAGATGATGGTCGTGCCGGCGCTGCCGCAGATCCAGCGCGACCTCGGCGTCGACGCCGGCGCGACGGCATGGCTGGTGTCGGCCTTCCTGCTCAGCACGACGATCGCGACGCCGGTGCTGGGGCGGGTCGGCGACGTCTACGGCAAGGAGCGCGTGCTGGTCCTCGTGCTGGCGGTCTTCGCGCTCGGCGGGCTGGTCGGCGCGCTCGCCGGCTCGCTGCCGGTCCTGATCGTCGCACGCGTGCTGCAGGGGCTCGGCGGGGCGGTCTTCCCGCTCGCCTACGGCCTCGCGCGCGACGCGCTGCCGCGCGAGCGCGTGCCGCTGGCGATCGGCCTGATCGCCGGCTCGTTCGGGATCGGCGGCAGCCTCGGCCTCGTGCTGTGCGGGCCGCTGGTCGAGCTGGCGTCGTGGCACGCGATCTTCTGGTGCGGGATCGCGCTGCCGCTGGCGGCGATCGTCGCGGTGCGCGCGTTCGTGCCGCCGTCGCCGCGGCGCGAGCGCGTGCCGCTCGACTGGGTCGGCGCGCTCGGGCTCGCGGCGGCGCTGCTG
>DATIOB010000148.1:0-10958 GCA_035473605.1 Conexibacter sp. | reverse complement strand
TCTTCGCCAGTCCGCGTCCGGCTGCCCAACGTGGTCCGGCGCCGGCCCGGCTGGCGCCGTTCCCTGACAGCGAGGCGCGTGCCTTCGCTGTCTCCTACGCCCGCGCCTACCTGGCGCCGGGCGACAGACGGACCAGCCGGCAGGCGGTGCTGGCGCGGTTCTCGTCACAGAGTTTGAGCGACCAGGCGGTTCTCGAGCCGCCGCGCAGCCCAGGGGCAGCGGTCGCTGAAGCGACGGTGGCGCGGGAGGTCTCCCTGGGCGACTCCCGCGCGATCCTCACCGTCGCGACTTTCACCGGGGACGGCCGCCGCCGCTATCTCGCCGTCCCGGTCGCGCGCGATGAGCGCGGCGGGCTGGTCGTCTACGACCTGCCCGCGCTCGTCGCGCCGCCGCCGCTGGGTGCTGCTGAGGCGCCCGCGGCGACGCCGCTCTCGGGTCCCGACGGCGAGGCCGTCGAGGCGCTGACGAGGCGCTTCCTGCGCGCCTACTTCCAGGAGAGCGATCTCGGTGCGCTGTCGTACCTGATCGCTCCGGGCGCGCACGTCGTGCCGCACACGGCGGGGCTGTGGCTTGAGGAGGTCGAGGAAGTCGGCCGCCTCGGCGGCAGCCCCACGCGCGGCCTGCTGCTTGCCGCGACCGTCCGGGTGCGCGACCTCTCCGCGAGAGCGACCTATCGGCTGCGGTACCGGATCAGCGTTGTCCGCACGGACCGCTGGTACGTCACCAGCGTCGCCGGAGGGCCGCGCTCATGAGCGCTCGGCGCAGGACCTTCCTGCGGCGGCGCGCGCTGCCGTGGCTGGCGGCCGTTGCCGCCCTCGTCGCGGCGCTGCTGCTGGGCGTCGCGAGTGACGCGCTGGCGCAGTCGGGCAACGAAGTCGGCCGCAACATCGGCGACCTGCTGGAGGGCACCGGCGCGCAGATCTACGGCGGGATCGTCGCCGTCGTCGGGTTGATCTTCCTGATCAACCGCCGCTACACCGAGCTGGGGATCTTCGTCCTTGCGGCCGTGGTGGTCGCCTGGCTGGTTTTCAGCCCGGATCAGGTCGCCTCGGCGGCGCGCGCGATCGGCCGGCAGGTGCTCGGATGAGCCCCGCCGATCGCCACCCGGTGCGCAGCTACGCGCGCCTGTTCAGACCCGACCGGCGCCTCTACGCCGTCGAAGGTCACCGCATCCCCGTCCCCGGCGGGGTGCCGCTGCGCTGGTTGGGCTGGGCCGCCGTCGCGCTGCTGACGGTGCTCGCGCTCAGCTCGCGAGCCCTGCTGCTGACCGGGCTGCTCGCCGGCGCCGCCGCGCTGCTGGCGCTCGGCTACGGCGCCGAGCGCTCGACCGCGCTAACGGCGGCCGCCGCGACGGCCGGCGTCGTGCAGGTGGTCGGCTACATGCTGGTCACGCTGGGCTGGCCGATCCGGCTGGTCGTGCTGCCAGCGGCCGTGGCGACGATCGCCACGCAGGCGACCCCGGACGGCCGTCCCGCGCCCCGCTACGCCTGGTCGTGGATCGTCGCGCAGCTGCGGCCCGAACGCCGCACGCTGGGCCGCCCCGTCGTCGCCGACGACGGGGCGCTGGCCGGCCGGCTGGCGGTCGCCGCCGACCATCACGGCGCCGGCCTGCGCCGCGCCCGGATCATCGGCCCGGCACGGGTCCGGTTCGCCGTCGCGGTGACGCTGCGCCAGCGCCGCCCCCGGCAGACCGCCCGTCCGGCCGCCGAGAGTGGACCGGTCCCGGCAGAGCCGGCGGCGGTCGCGCTGGCCGCCGGGGAGCGGCTGGAGGTGCGGCGATGAGCGCGGTGCGGTTCCCGCTGCGCTACGTGCGGCAGAACGTGCTGATTGGCCGGGGTGGTGAGGCCGCCGCCGTCTTTCGGCTGGGGATGGTCGCCTACCCGTTCCTGCCCGCCGCTGAGAAGTGGCGGCAGCTGCACCTGCTGGAGCGCTGGGCGACGCTCGTCGGCGCCGACTTCTCGCTCTACCGCGTCACGCGCGCGTGGCCGGCCGACCGCTACGCGGCGGAGACAATCGGGCTGCTGGACGAGCGCGTCCAGCGCCGGCAGGCGTTCACCGACTACCTCGACGGCCACGCCGAGCGGCTCGCGCAACTGGCCTCGCACACGCCCGAGCTGTACGCCGTCGTCGCGCTCGGCGAGCCGGCTGTCACGGGCCTTGCCCGCGGCTTGGTGCAGCGCGTCGATCGCGCCCGCCGTCGCGTCGAGGATCTCGCCGGGGTCGGCGCCGCGCAGCCGATCCCCGCCGCCCAGCTGGAAGCCCTGGCCGTCGCCGAACAACGCGCGTTCGAGCAGCTGCGCGGCACGCTGCCGTGCCAGCGCGCGACCACCCGCGAGGTGCAGTGGCTGCTGCGCCGCGTCGAGCTGCGTGGCGTCGGCGAGCCCGTGCTCGACGCGCACTGGGAGCCGGACGCGCTGCTGATCGAGACGCCCGAGGATCGCGTCGCCTACGTGCCGCTCGAGCACGACCTCTGGCGCTGCTGCAACGCGCCCGTGGTCGAACCGCGCACCGGTCCGGCCCGGCTGGTCGTGGAGAGCGAGCAGGGCGACTCCCACCAGGCGGTCCTCTGCGTCGGGGAGCTGGCAGAGGAGCCGGTCTTCCCCGGCGCGCAGGCCGAGCTGCTCTTCGCACCTTTGGAAGCGGTTCCGTTCGGCGTCGACGCCGTCCTGCACGCGCGCTGGGTCGGTAACCGCGACGCGCTGGCGCAGGTGCGGCGGCGGATCACCGACGCCGACCACGCCCACGCCGATCAGGCCGAGGGCGACGCGCACGGCCCGAGTCTGAAGGCCGAGGAAGACCGTCTTCTCGCGCGCGAGTACGAGGCCGTGTTGCAGTCCTCGGCCCGGCCGCCGATGCTCTACGCCTCGATCGGCTTCGCCGTCGGCGCGCCGGAGGCCGCGGTTCTGGAGGAGCGTGTCCGCGCGCTTCAGGATCAGTTCGGAGACACGCGTCTCTACCGGCCGCGCGGCATCCAGTCGTGGCTCTACGCAGAGCACCTGCTGCGGGTCGGCGGCGCGATGCCCGACTACGTCGAGCAGCTGACGGTGGAGCAGTTCGGCGCGCTGATGCCGCACGGCATCAGCGCGGTGGGCTCTGAGCGCGGCATCTACCTCGGCGTGACCGGCGGCGCCGGCGGGCGGCCGGTCAAGTACGACCCGACCGAGCCCTCGCGCGAGTCGCGGACCTCGGCGGTCCTGCTGGCCGGCACGCTCGGGTCCGGAAAGACGCACGGGGCTCAGACGATCGCCTACGCGGCTGAGCGGCGCGGGTCGCAGCTGGTCGACATCGATCCCAAGCCCGACCACGGCCTCCACCGTGTCCCCGCGCTGCGTGACCGGGTCGACGTGCTCGAGCTCTCGGGCGACCCGGCCCAGCGCGGCGCGCTGGACCCGCTCACCGTCGGCCTTCCGGACCTGCGCGAGGAGCTGGCCGCCAGCTACTACCTCGACCTGCTGCGCGACCCGCCGCCGTCCTGGGAGCACCAGATCCAGCGCGCCGTGCGCGACATCGTCCGCCTCAGCGAGCCGCAGGGATCGCTCGCGGTCATCAAGCAGCTGCGCGCCGTCGATCACCCCGCCGCGCGCGACGTTGCCGACGCGCTGGAGATCGTTGCCGACTTCGGCCTCGGCCGCCTCGGCTTCGGCGACGGCACCCGCCCCCACCTCGGCACCACCGCCGCGCCGGTCACGACGATCCGCACGCCCGGCCTGACGCTCCCGGACCCGGCCGCCGGCCGTGAGAGCTACACGCGCGCCGAGCGGATCTCGGTCGCGACCCTCTCGCTCGTCGCCGCGCTGGCGCTGCGGCTCGTCTCCCACGACCGCACCAAGCACAAGGTCATCGTCCTCGACGAGGCCTGGTTCCTGCTCGCGTCGCCGCAGGGCCGGGCGCTGGTCAACCGCCTCGTCCGATTGGGGCGCAGTTTCAACGTCACGGTGCTGCTGGTCACCCAGCGGCTGGAGGACCTCGGTGACCTCGGCGACCTGATCGGCACCTTCTTCCTCTTCGGGATGGAGTCCGAGGCCGAGGCGCAGGCCGCGCTGAAGCTGATCGGCCTCGACCCCACAGACGCCGGCCTCGTCGCGCGACAGCGGTCCTATCGCAGAGGGCTGTGCCTGATGCGCGACCTCGCCGGCCGCGTCGGCGAAGTCCAGTTCGACGCCGTCTTCGGCGAGCTGATCGACGCCTTCGACACGACCCCGACGGCGGCGGCGCGATGAACGCCCGCTGCCTCGCCCGCCGGCTGCTTCTCGCCGCCGCAGGCGCCGTCGGCGTGCTGCTGCTCGCCGGTCCGGTTGCCTCGGCGGTTGACGTGTGGAGCAACGTCGCGCCGGCCTCGCAGCTGCCGCCGGGCTCCCTGATGGACGCCTACCCGATCGGCAACTACGCGCTCGATCACCACTTCTCTGCGATCGAGGCCGGCGTCCTCTCGGGCGTGGACGTCTCCGGGCTGGCGCCCACCGTCGCGTGGATGCTGGCCGTGTTCATCTGGCAGATCACGGTGCTGCTGGCGCTGGCGGTCATCTCGCTGTTCACCTTCGCGTTCAGCCTCGACCTCGTCAGCGGGTCGGCCGCGACCGGCGGCGCCGGCGCGCTGCAGCCCGTCTCCGACGCCGTCCGCTCGATCTACCGCGACGTGTTCGGCGGGCCGTGGTTGACGGTCGCGGTGCTGCTGGCCGGGATGTGGTCGATGTGGAACGCGCTGGTGCGGCGTCGCTACACCGAGACGGCCGGCGCGCTGGGGATCTCGCTGCTGTGCATCGTGATCGCGCTCGCGTTCGTGACTCAGCCCGAGCGCACCATCGGCACGGCGTCGAGATGGACCAACGACATCTCCGCGTCGTTCCTCTCGGTCACCAACGAGGGCACCGTCGGCGGCCACGAGCAGGCGAAGGGCAACGCCGCCGACCACCTCTTCGAGTTGTTCGTCTACCGGCCCTGGGTCGTGTTGCAGTTCGGCGGCCTGGAGCACTGCGCCCGCGACGGGCAGGAGGTCCGCGTCCGGCCGCTCGCCGCCGATCCCGGCCGCGACGTCGCGCTCGCGCGCCGGCTGGCGACTAGCGAGCAGATCGAGGCCGAGAACAAGACGTGCGTCAACAGCCGACGCAAGTACGCGCCGCACTTCCTGCGCTTCGCGCCCGACAGCGACGAGCGCAACGCCGAGTACGAGGCGCTCAAGGACGGCGACGAGGACAAGCTCCCTGACGCCGACCCCGGCAAGCGCAACGGCAGCTACCAGCTCTCCGAGGTCGACATGCCCGCCGCTGAGGCGATGGGCAAGGGCGGCCAGTACCAGCGCCTCGGCCTCGCCGTTCTGATCCTGGCCGGCGAGCTGGGCGGCTTCCTGCTGCTCGGATCGATCGCCGTCTCGGTGATCCTCGCTCAAGTCCTCGCGCTGCTGCTGCTCGCCTTCAGCCCGGTCGCGCTCGTCGTCGGCACCTTCCCCGGCCGAGGCCACCAGTTCTTCTGGGATTGGCTGACCAGACTCGCCACGTTCCTGATCAAGAAGGCCGTTTACTCGCTGATCCTCGCCGTGCTGCTCGCCGTCTCAGCGGCGTTGCAGACCGCGACCTCAAACCTCGGCTGGCTGATGGCATGGGGCCTTCAGTCGGTCTACTTCTGGGCCGTCTTCCTCAACCGCCGCCAGCTCGTCGGCGGCCTCACGAGCACGATCACCGGCACCAGCACCGAACGTGCTGAAGGGCGCCTCGTGGCTGGCGTCGCCGCCGGCTACGCCTTCGGGCAGATGGCGCTGCGCGTCCTGAAGGGCAAGCAGAGACCGCAGGCCAGAGCAGACCCGCGCGGCATGCGCAGACCGTCGATTGACGGACCGCGCGGCGACCTGCCGCCCGAACCGATCGGGCCAGCGCCCGACCGTCCGCGTCCCCGGCCTGACAGCGACGGCGAGGTCGGCAGCCGTGAGCCGTCCGAGAACGACAGCACGAGCGGCGAGCGCACCTCAAGCAGACCAAGCCGCGGCACGAGCGGCGGGAGCGGTCCGAGCAGCGGCAGCGACGAGAAGCGCACCGTGTCGGCGGGCAGCGAGACACGCCGCCACGACGAGAGCGCCGACGCTGAGACGCCCCCGGCACCCGCAGCGCCCGAGGAACGCGAGGCCGGATCGCGTCTTGACAGAGCCTCCCCGGAGGGTGCCGAGCAACCGTCGGCGACGGCACAGACTCCCTCTAAAGGTGGAGAAAGACCGCCGAGCGGCGGTGCGCGCGAGGAGCTTCCGACGCCGTCGCCGCCTGCGCCGATCCGCGCGCAGCCGCACACGCCGTCGTCGTCCGCGCCTGCGTCTTCTGCGTCGCCGTCGGAGGCCAGCGGGTCGGAGAGAGCAGGTCGGAGCCCGCTGCAGGACGGTCTGCGCACTGATGCCGCGCGCATCCATCGCGACGCGCTGCGGCTCCATCACGACGCCGCGCAGCTGAAGGACGCCGAGCCCGCGCGCCCGAAAGCACCGCCGAGATCACCGACGGCACCGCCGTCGCGAGCACCGCGCCGGACAGGTGAGCGCTCGTGAGCGCGCAGGATGATCGGCGACATCGCTGGTTCGCGCTCGCGGCGGTCGCACTGCTCGGCGCCGCGGTGATGCTGAGCGTGCTCGACCGGCCCGCCAAACCGGAGCGGCCCCCGGTCGCGACGACGACGCGGCTCCTCGAGCTGCCGCCGGCGCCGGCCGCCGAACCGACGCCTCCGAGGCGGTCGCGTCCGCAGCGGCCGGCCGGTCGCGAGCTGCGGCGGGCCGCGCGGCGGTTCCTGCGCGGCTACCTCGCGCACGTCTACGGCCGCGCGCCGGCCCGCCGGATCGAGGGCGCGGCGCGCGCGCTGCACCGCCGCCTGGTGCAGGAGGGCCGCGACCGGCCGTCGCGCCGCGCCGGCCGGCGCGGGCGGGTGCGGTCGCTGACGGTGGGCGGGTTCGTGCCCGACGCGGGCGCGTGGCAGGTGACCGCGCGGATCGCGGACGGCGCCAACGTCGCGTACCCGGTCGTGCTGCTCGTCGCCGAGCGCGACGGTCGGCTCGTGGTCAGCGCGATCGGGAGCGCGGGCTGATGGTCCCCGCCGTAGCCGCTGCCGTCGCGGGCCGGCGCGGGGCGCGTCTGGCGCTGGGGGCCGCGCTCGCGTCGCTGCTGGTCATCGTCGTCTCGGTCGTGGCGCTGGCGCTCGCGATCGGCGGCACCGACCTCGGCTGCCTTGGCAGCGGACCTGACGACGGGGGCGGTGGCGGGCCGGCGCCGACCGCGACAGCGCGGCGGGAGATCCCGGCCGAGCGGCTCGCGCTCTACCGCGCGGCCGGCCGCCGCTACGACATCGACTGGACCTTCCTCGCGTCGATCGGCGCGCAGGAGTGCGACCACGGGATGTGCCGGGGCGACAACGGCTACGGCTGCGCCGGCCCGATGCAGATCTCGATGCGGCGCGGCAGCCCGTGCAGCCCCGACCCGTCCTATCCGACGGAGTGGGAGCGGTGGGGCGTCGACGCCAACGGCGACGGCACCGCCGACGTCAACGATCCCGAGGACGCGATCTTCGGCGCCGCGCGCGTGCTGCGCCATTCCAAGGGCGCGCCGCCGGCCGGCGGCAGCTACGCCGAGTACCGCGCGGCGGCCTGCCGCTACTACGGCGCCTGCTCTGACGGCGTCGCCGACTACGCCGACACCGTGATGCGCCGCGCCGTCTCCTACGGCTTCCGAGGCGGAGGCTCGTCGTCGGGCGGCGGCGCCGCAGTACCGCAGCCCCAGCCGGCTCCCGGCGCCGGCGGCTGCTCGCCGAGCGGTCCGGCGGCGGCCGGCGGTGGCGATCTCGGCGGCGAGGTCGTGCGAGCGCGCTCGCCGCGGGGGCTGGCGCCGCTGCCGGCGTCGGTGATCTCGCCCGGCTTCGGCCCGGCGATCTCGTGCGACGCGCGGATCGCACCGAACGTCGTGGCGCTGATGGAGAGATTCAGACAGCGCGTCACGGCCTGTCAGGAGGACGGCCACGCGCCGACGGGCGAGCACCCGATCGGCGCCGGCCTGGACGTCGTTCCCGCCGACCTCTCGGACTGGTCGGGCACGATGCGCCTCGCGCGGTGGGCTGGCTGGAAGGAGAGCTGCGCAGCCTCTGGGGTCGCGCCCGCGTGCGCGCGGCCGCCGTTTCGGTTCGTCGGCTACAACGGCTTCCCGAGCCACGGCGACCCGGCGCACTGCGCCGCGCCGTGCCCGCCGCACCTGCACCTGAGCTGGAACACCTCAGCATCGAGCGGGGGGCCGGAGAACGCTCCGCGCACGACCTATTTCGCGCCGTCGTGGATCGACGTGATCGCCGAGGCCGGCGATGACTGACCGCGCCGACATGTCGCAGACCGGTTCGTCAGCGCCTTCGTCGGCCTCGTTCGCGGCCCGGTTCGATTCCGGCCTCGCAACCGGCCAGGACGGTTCGTCGCGGTCGTTGCTGCGAGCAGCTCGGATCGCCTGTGTGGTGGGCGATCTCGTGGTCTCGTCGTGCGGCGACATCTCTTCTCCGAAAGGTGCAATCTCATGACGGCGCTGGGGCCACTGGGGCCTGCGTCCCTGCTCGGGCAGCTGCTCGACGCCGTGCCGCCGGCTGCGCTCGCCAGCGCCGCCGGCCTGGGCCTGTCGCTCCTGGCGGCCCGGCTGGCCGCGGTGCGGCGCACGCTGCGGTCCCGCAGACGGGTCGGGCTGCTGCCCGCTGACGCCTTCGACCCCTCGCCGAGGGCGGTCGAGAGCTTCGCCGCGACGCTCGCTCGCACACGGCCAGTCCTGCGCGACTGGCTCGACAAGCCGGCCAGCGGCGTGCGGCTGCTGCTCGACCACGACCACGACGCCGTGATGCGCTTCCGCGCCGAGCTGCCAGAGCGCGACCTGCCGGTGCTGCGCGCGGCGGTCAGCCACTACCCGGACGTGCAGCTGCACGACCAGCTCGAGACGCCGCCCGACCCAGCCGCCGACGGCGAGAGCGTCGACGTCGACGCCCGCCGGCTGCATGTCGCGCGTGCTGAGCTGGTGCTCGCTCGGCCCTCGTCGCTGGCGCTGGCCGAGGTCGGCCTCGACCCTGATCCGCTGCAAGCGATCGCCGCGGTGATGGCCGAGGCGCGTCCGGAGCTGGGCGACCGGATCGAGGTCGCGCTCGACCTGCGACCGGTCGCCGCCGGCCTGCGCCGACGACTGCGACGGAGACTCCTGCGCCGCGCTCGCCACGACGGCCGCGCACCGTCGATCGCCGACGTGCTGGCCGGCCCCGACGCCGTCCGTCGTCGTCGGCTGGAACCGGTCGATCTCGTGGAGCGCCGCGCCGAGGTCACGGGCCTGGCGGGCAAGCTGGGCAGCCCGCAGCCGCTGCTGGCCGTCCAGCTGCTGCTGCGCTGCCAGTCGCGGGTGAAAGGTCGGGCGCAGGCGCAGCTGCACGCCCTGCTGGGTTGCTTCGACGCTTTCGCCGGGGACAACCACCTGCGAGTCGCCGGGGTCCGTGTGCCGGGCTTGGTGTTCCTGGGGTCCGATCTGCCCGTCGTGCGGCGGCGGTTCGACAGTCGGATACGAACCGGCCGGTTCGCGCCGGCCCGCCGGCAGCTGGTCACCGCCGCCGAGGTCGCAGGGCTGCTGAAGCCGCCCAGCTGCCGCTGTCGGGCGGCGAACGTCGCGCGGTCGGGCGGGACGGTCGCGCCGCCGCCGCCGGGCCTGCCGACGTTCAGGACCGACCGGGCCGACCTGATCCCGCTGGGGACCGTGCCGGCCGCTGACGGCAGCCGCCGGCCGGTCGGCGTTCCGATCTCCGACACCGTCTTCAGCTACCTCGCCGGCCGGTCGCGCTACGGCAAGACCGAGACGGGCCTGATGCAGTTCGTGCACGTCGTGCGCAGCGGCCACGGCGGCCTGTTCCTGGACCCGCACAGCGACGCGCTCACGGCGGCGAAGACGTTCCTGACCGACGCCGGGGTCGCCGAGCGGGTGATCGAGATCGACCTCGCCGACGTGGCCGGTCGGCACGGCCAGCCGGGCTGGAACCTGTTCGGCGTCCACGGCCGGCCGAGCTGGGAAGCGGGCGAACGGGTCGAGGCCGTCACCGATGCCTTCGCGGCGGCGCTCGGGTGGGATGAGCGCAACACCCGCGCGCTGAATCTGACGACGCAGGCGGCGCAGGCGCTCGTGGAGCTGGCGCTGGTGCTGCCGCCGCAGCTGGCGCCGACGTTGTTCCAGATCTCGACGCTGCTGGCCGACGACGAATGGCGCCAGCGGGTGCTGCCGTTCGTCTCGCCGCCCACGCGCGCGTTCTTCGAGACGCGGTTCCGGCGGCTGCCGGCTGAGGCGATCACCCCGGTCACCAACCTCGTTGATCGGCTGCGGGTCGCGCGGCCGGTCGCGGCGCTGCTGGGCCAACCCGTCTCGACGCTGGACCTGCGCGCCGCGATGGACGCCGGGAAGATCGTGCTCGTCTGCCCCGGCGCGGGCGGCACCCGCGACCGGCTCGTGGCGTCGCTGTTCGTCTACGAGGTGCTGCACGACATCAAGTCACGCGGGCAGCTGCCGGCCGCCTCGCGCCGCCCGTTCTGGCTGTTCCTGGACGAGCTGCAGTTCTACGACGGCCCGAACCTGCCCGCGCTGCTGGAACAGTCAGCGAAGTTCGGCGGCCGGGCGTTCCTGTTCAACCAGAACCCTGAGCGGCTGTCCGGCCCGACCCTCAACGCCGTGACCACGAACCGGTCGCACCTGGCGACCATGGCGGTCAACGCGAAGGCCGCCGCGCTGCTGACGCGCGAGTGGGGCGGCGAGCCGGAACCCGCGACGATCACCAAGCTGCCGCGCTACCAGTACCTCGCGCAGGTGACGCTCGGCGCGCGCACGCACCCGCCGTTCCTCGTGCACGGCGTCACCGCCGCCGACCTGCACGCCGACGCGCACCACCCCGACCTCGTCGCGGCGCTGAACGCGACGATCGACCGCACGACCGGCCGGCTGCCCGTC
>DATIOB010000147.1:0-6829 GCA_035473605.1 Conexibacter sp. | reverse complement strand
GCCGACGCGAAGAACCCGCCGCCCGACCGGCCGCTCGGGAGGATCCCGAAGGGCAGAGGACGCACGCGCAGCTCCGATGTGGCAGCCCGCCTGACGAAGTCGGCTTGGGCGAAGACCCACGACTACCTGGGGGCGGTCTGCTACGGCGTCGGACCGTTCGACGCGCAGGTCGGCATCGACACGGCCGGGGCGTACTTCGGCGCGTTCGTCTGTCGCATCACCGTCGGCGGGGGCGCGCCGAGCAACGTGCTGCTGGTCGAGACGTCGGGCCCTCGCTCGGTGCGCGTCACGCGCACGCTCGTCTGACGCACCGCCAACGCGTGCGGCCGTCGCAGCTGCGATCGATCCAGGGAACAATCGCGTCTTTCGATCGCTCGCACGGGGTAGGACCGGCCAATGGTCGAGAAAGCGGCAACTCCCACCGTCTCCCGCGCGCGGCGCCGGCTGCTGCGCTTGGCGCGGGCGATGACGACGCCGCTGCTGCCGGACGACTACATCGCGCTGCTGGACCCGCGCTGGTCGACGCGCGAGTCGACGGGCACCGTCGTGGAGATCCGCCCAGAGACCGACGAGGCCTCCACGGTCGTGATCAGACCGAGCTTTCCCTGGCCCGGCCACCGCCCCGGCCAGTACGTGCGCCTGGGTGCCGAGGTCGACGGGATCCGGCACTGGCGCGCCTACTCGCTGACGTCCGATCCCGACCATCCGCAGGGCTACGTGAGCGTCACGATCAAGCAGGTCGAGGGCGGCCGCATGTCGCCCTACTTCACGCGCAGATGCACGCCGGGGACGCAGGTCTTCCTCGGCGCCGTCGAGGGCGAGTTCGGCCTGCCCGAGCCGTTGCCGGCCAAGACGCTGATGATCAGCGCGGGCAGCGGCGTCACGCCGATCATGAGCATGCTGCGGGCGCTCGAGCGGCGCGGCGCGCTCGACGACGTCGTGCACCTGCACGGCACGCGCACCTCCGAGCGCTTCATCTTCGCGTCGATGCTCGGCGAGCTGGCCGCGCGCCGCCCGGGCTACCGGCTGCAGGAGCGGCTCAGCGCGCAGGACGGGCGGATCGTCGCGACCGACCTGGACGCGCTCGTGCCGGACTGGCGCGAGCGGCACGCCTTCCTGTCGGGGCCGCGCGAGATGATCGACGCGTTCGAGGCGCACTGGCGGCAGGACGGCGATCCCGCGCTGCTGGCGACCGAGCGCTTCCAGCCGGTCATCGGCACCGGCGACGCCGACGTCGGCACGGGCGGGACGGTGCGCTTCCGCGTCACCGACGTCGACGCCGTCTGCGAGGTCGGCGTCTCGCTGCTGGTCGGCGGCGAGCGCGCCGGCGCGGCGCTGCCGTTCGGCTGCCGCATGGGGATCTGCCACACCTGCGTCGGAAAGCTGTGCAGCGGGCAGGTGCGCGACCTGCGCACCGGCGAGCTGCACGGCGAGCAGGGCACCGTCGTGCGCACCTGCGTCAACGCCCCTGAGGGGCATGTCGAGATCGAGCTGTAGGGGGACACATGCCGCACACCGGACCGAGCACCGCGATCATGCCGGGCACCGTCGAGGGCGGCGGGAACGGCCGCGGCGCCTCGCGGCGCCGGCCCGACCCGGCGTCGAGCAACCCGCTGCACCGCCTCTCCCCCGCCGAGATCGAGGAGATCGGCGCCGCCTTCCAGGCGATCCACGACGAGATCAAGGCCGACCTCGGCGCGCGCGACGCGCACTACATCCGCAGCCTGATCGAGTTCCACCGACGGCTGGCGGCGCTGTCGCGGATCGTGCTGATGGCCTCGCGCTACCCGCCCGCCTGGATCCTCGGGACGACCGGCCTGTCGGTCGCGAAGATCCTCGAGAACATGGAGATCGGCCACAACGTCCTGCACGGGCAGTGGGACTGGATGAACGACCCGAACATCCACTCCTCGACGTGGGACTGGGACACCGCCTCGACCTCGGCGGCGTGGAAGCACTCGCACAACTACGTCCACCACACGTACACGAACATCGTCGGCAAGGACAAGGACGTCGGCTACGAGATCATGCGCGTCGATCCCAAGCAGCGCTGGGAGCCGCGCTTCCTCGCGCAGCCGCTCGTCAACGTCGTGCTGATGCTCGCGTTCGAGTGGGGCGTGGCGGTCCACGACCTCGACATCGAGGCGATCCGCCGCGGCGAGAAGGACAAGAGAGTGCTGCGCGAGGAGCTGAAGGGGATCGCCGAGAAGGCCGGCCGGCAGATCCTCAAGGACTACGTCATCTTCCCCGCGCTGTCGGGCAAGCACTGGAAGAAGACGCTGAAGGCCAACTTCACCGCCAACCTCGTGCGCAACGTCTGGTCCAACGCGATCATCTTCTGCGGCCACTTCCCCGACCAGGCGTACACGTTCGCCGAGGAGGAGGTCGCCGACGAGACGCGCGGCGGCTGGTACGTGCGCCAGCTGCTGGGCGCGGCGAACATCGAGGGCAGCGACACCTTCCACGTGATGAGCGGCAACCTCAGCTACCAGGTCGAGCATCACCTCTTCCCGGACATGCCCAGCTCCCGCTACAAGGAGATCGCGCCGCGCGTCAAGGAGGTCTGCGAGAGATACGGGCTGCCGTACAACACCGGCCCGTTCCTGAAGCAGTGGCTGATGGTGCAGCGGACGATCCTGCGGCTCGCCTTCCCCGGCGGCAGAGAGCGGCCGAAGTCCCCGCCGTACCGCTCTCCCCCGCAGACGCCCCGTCAGCCCGCGACGGTGCCCGCCGCCGACGGCGCGATCCCGGCGTTCCCGTAGGACGAGCGGCGGCCCGGCTCACCGGTCGCGTAGATTGGTGAGGATGGTTCGTCGTTCGCAGTCCCGCCGTTGAGTTCCCGCCCGCGCCGCGCGCGCTCGCGCCGGTCGCTCCTGATCTCGCTCTCGATCCCGCTCGCGCTGGTGCTCGCGGTGATCGCGATCCCGCTCGTCGTGCGGCTGACGCACAGCGGCGAGGCGCTGCCCGGCACGACCGTCGCCGGGACCGACGTCGGCGGGCTCGACGCCGACGCGCTGCGCACGCGGCTGAGAACGATCGCCGCGCCGCGCAGAGCGGTCGTCGTGCTCGCCGGCGAGGAGCGGTTGACCGTCAGACCTGCCGAGGCCGGGTACGTGGTCGACGTCGACGCGACCGTCAGACGGGCGCTCGACGCCGGCCGCGACGGCGCGCTCGGCGGTCTGCCGGCGACCTACGGCGGGCTGTTCGCCGAGCGCGACGTCGAGCTGGTCGCCGAGGTCGAGCGCGTGCCGCTGCGGCGGACGGTCGAGACGCTCGCCAGACGGGTCGACGAGCCCTCCTTTCCCGGTGCGCTGCAGATCTCCGACGACGGCCTCTCCGTCACCGCCGAGCCGCCGCGCGCCGGGCGCGTGCTCGACCGCGAGCAGCTGAGATCGCGCCTGCGGACGGCGCTGCTGGAACGTTCCGGCGGACCGGTGCGGGTCACGGTGCGCGAGGCGCCGGTCGCCTCCGTCGAGGCGGTCGAGGCGGTCGCAACCGAGGCCGGCGACTACCTCGCCTCGCCGCTGACGCTGCTCGGCACCGGCAGACCGGTCACGGTCGCGCCGGCCGAGCTGGCGAGCGCGCTCGTGCTGGAGCCGCGCGACGGCGGCCGCGAGGTGCGGCTCGGGGTCGACGGCGAGGCACTCGCGGCGATCGTCACGCGCGTCGCCGAGGAGCGCGACCGCCCGGCGCGCGACGCCCGCGTCGCCGCCGGCGCCAGCGGCGTCGTCGTCGACGGCAAGGAGGACCTGACCTGGAGACCGCGCGCCGCCGACGGCGTCTCGATCGAGCCGGCGCGGGCAGGCCGCACCGTCGACCAGAGAAGGCTGGCGGCGGCGATCACGAGAGCGGTCCGCGCGGGCACCCACAACGTGCGCGTGCCGACCAGACGGGTCGAGCCGGCCGTCACGACGAGACAGGCGCGCGCCGCCGATCAGCTGATCGGCACGTTCACGACCTACTACGAGCCGGGCCAGCCGCGCGTGACGAACATCCAGACGATGGCGCGGGCCGTCGACGGCGCCGTCGTCGCGCCAGGCGAGCAGTTCTCGCTCAACGGCCGCGTCGGCGAGCGCACGCGCGCGAAGGGCTACCTGCCGGCGCCGTTCATCGCCGACGGCAGACTGGTGCCGTCGATCGGCGGCGGCGTCTCGCAGTTCGCCACGACGATGTACAACGCCGCCTACTTCGCCGGCCTCCAGCTCGACACCAGCCAGCCGCACAGCCTCTTCATCGACCGCTATCCGGCCGGCCGCGAGGCGACGCTCAACTACCCCGACATCGACCTCGCCTGGACCAACGACACCGACGCCCCGGTGCTCGTCCGCGCGCTCGCCGGCGACGACTCGGTCACGGTCAGCCTCTACGGCGACAACGGCGGCCGCACCGTCAGCGCCGTCAACGGAGCGCGCAGACCGGTCCCCGGCGGGGACTTCTCGATCGAGGTCACGCGCGTCGTCAGATTCCCCGACGGCCGCACCGATCGCAGCGCGCGCACGACGACCTACAACCTGCTCGACGAGTAGGCGCGCTCGTCAGCTCAGCGGCTGCAGCCGCTTCTGCTGGACGCGGGCGAGCTTGCGACGCAGCCGCCGGTAGTGGCGCTGCTGCTCGGAGGTGCGTCTGCGGCCTCTGTGGGCGAGGTTGATCCGCTCCAGCGGATCGCTGCGCAGGTCGTACAGCTCCCACTGGTCGGGCGCGCTGCCCGCGGTGTCGTGGTAGCGGGCGATCTTCCAGCGCCGCTCGCGGAGGCTGACGATGTGGTTGGGCGGTCTGGGATAGGGGCCTCTCGCCTGTCCGGACTGCCAGTCGTCGTAGGTGAAGACGGTGTAGTCCTGCACCGGCCTGGGTGAGCGGCTGAGGATCTGGCCGGAGTAGTCGACGCCCTGCCAGTCGGAGCGCGCGGCGGCGGGCGCTTCGACGAGGCTCGCGAGCGTCGGCAGGAAGTCGACGTGCGAGACGAGCGCCGCGGTGCGCCGTGGCCGCGGGAACAGGCGCGGGTTGGAGTAGACCAGCGGCACCCGCGTCGACTCCTCGTAGGCGTTGAAGTTCTTCTGCCGCATGCCGCCGTGGGCGGTGCCCATCTCGCCGTGGTCGGCCGTCGCGATCACGAGCGTTCTCTCCGACATGCCCGTCTGGTCGAGCGCGTCGAGGATCTGCACGAGATAGGCGTCGGAGGCTCTCATCAGGTTGCCGTAGAAGTTCAGGTAGTCGCGCTTCATCTGCGGCGTCGGGATCGGGCCGGAGGCGTTGAACAGTCTGAGGAACTGCGCCTGCACGGTCGGCTTCGTCGAGAGGTCTTCGTCGACGGTCGCCGGCAGCTCGATCCCGCCCTCCAGCCACGAGCTGTCGTAGCCGCCGTCGACGTAGTTCTTCGGGTAGAGCAGCACGTCGTGGGGGTTGACGAGCGAGATGACCATGAAGAAGGGCTGGCTCTGCGCGGCCACCGAGGTCAGGTACTGCAGCGCCCCTTCGGTGCCCGCCTCCGGCGTCCCCTGCGCGTTGATGAAGCGGCCGTCGTTGTCGTAGACGCCGCCGCCCTCCTCCGAGATGTCCTGGTTGGCGCCGGCGTCCGGCGGATCCCAGCGCGTGAAGCCGTACTGGTTGACGTCCTCGGGAACCCAGGTCGAGCCGTTCGCCGGCTTGTTGCAGTGGAACTTGCCCTTGTAGACCGGCGTGTAGCCCGCGGCCGCGACGACGGTGGCGGGGTTTCTGAAGCTGGTCGCCAACTCGACCTGCGGGTACTGCGGCGACGGCATGTCCGTCTCCAGCGTGTACTTGACACCGTGCTGCGCGGGGAAGTAGCCGGACATCAGCGTCGAGCGCGCCGGCGAGCACATGCAGGCGTTGGTGAAGGCGTTCTCGAACGTCAGCCCGTGTCGTTGCAGGCGGGTGAAGCCGGGCATGTGGCGTCGCGACCAGCCGGGCGGGAAGTGCTGGATCGCACGCTGCTGGTCGGTCAGGAAGACGAGCACGTTCATACCCGCGACCCGGCGCGCGGGCGCACGGACGGAGGTGCGCGCCCACGCCCTCGCGCGCCCCGCGAGCAGGATCCCCGGTGCGGCGGCCGCGGCCCCCTTCAGCAGCGTGCCGCGCGTGATCCTGCCCTGCTCAGATCTGCCCATGGCGATTCCTCTCCGGTACCGGAGCACGCCACGCTAGCACCTTGAAACGTCGATGAACTGGAAGCGAGAAATTCAACTCGACCGTTTAGATTTCTTGAGCCGCCTGGCGCGTAGCTGCTGAGCCGTCGATGGCCCCGTCATGGACCACGCGCGCCGCCGGCTGTCACCCGCTCCCGAACTGACGCGCTCGCGCCTGCGGTGATGAGGCGTTCTCCCCTCACCGCCGAGCGGACGATCCTGATCGTCGACGACTCGCTGGTGACGCGCGAGATCGCGACCGTCGCGCTCGAGCAGGCCGGCTGGGAGGCGACGAGCGTGACGTCCGGAGAGGAAGGGGTCACCGCCGCAGCCGCGCAGCAGCCGGATGCGGTCCTGCTCGACGTCGAGCTGCCTGGCATGGACGGTCCGGCGACGCTCGCGGCGTTGCGCCGTGGGCGTCTCACGAGAGCGATCCCCGTCGTCTTCCTGACCGGCCATGACGATCCAGGGCTGCTCGCAGGACTCGTCGGGCTCGGCGCGGCGGGGGTGCTCACGAAGCCGGTCCATGTCGCGCTGCTCCCCGGTCAGCTCTCGGCCCTGCTCGGATGGCGGCGGATGAGGGGCGCCGCCGGCGAGACGGCGGCACCCCTCCGGCGCGAGGGATCGCCCCCACCGCTCCTCGCTCACGCCTGGGCGCGCCATCGCACGACGATCTTCGAGCAGGT
>DATIOB010000146.1:0-8925 GCA_035473605.1 Conexibacter sp. | reverse complement strand
CCGCCGGTCACCACCGTCGCGCTCGCGACGATCCGCACGCCGCGGCCGCGCGCCTTCGCCGGCAGCGTCCAGCGGACCGTCCGCGTGCCGTTGCGCGGCCGTCTCAGCGTCACCGTTCTGCGGCCGAGCGCGCGGCCGCCGCGCGTCCCCTGCAGCACGATCGCGCCGCTCGCGGCCGTCCCCTTCGGAAGCCCGCTCAGCCGCACGCGCGCGGTCGCGACACCGCGCTTCACGGTCAGCGACGGGATCGTCACGCGAGCGCTGACGCGGGCGCGGTTGCGCAGCGTCCGCACGCGCGTCGCGCCGCGCCGGTCGCGCACCGTCACGCGCACGCGCTCCAGCGACGACCAGCGCTGCGGCGCCGCCGTGACCGTCTCGCCGTCGGCGATCCGCAGCGGGCCGGAGACGAACGTCACCGGGCCGCCGCCGGCGCCGCTGCCGGTGAGCGTGAAGGAGGCGGTCGTCGGCGCGCCCGCGTGCGCGAGCACGAGCGCGCGGCCGCCGGCGAGGCGGACGCTGTCGCGGCCGCCGCCGGAGCTGCCGGTCTCGACGCGCGCGCTGCGCGCGGGAGCGCCGCCGTCGCCGCTTGTCGCGACCTGCAGCGTGACGCGCCGTTGCGGCGCGCCGTCGGCGGCGGCGAAGGAGAGCCCGTCGCCGCCGGCGAGGCCGGCGGTCGTGTCGCGCACGCCCTTCGCCGTCGGCGCCTGCAGCGAGGCGACCGCGTCGTCGGAGGCGACCACCTGGCGGTAGCTGCCCGCTCTGGTGCCGCGCACCGTCACCGCGGGCCGCTCGCCGCTGGCGGGGAAGACGACGCCGGCGCTGCCGGCATCCTCGGGCCGCTCGGTCAGCGGCAGGAAGTCGCTGCCGGCCTGCCGCTCCTCGAGCCGCGCGGCGCCGTCGGCGGAGGCGAAGATCGCGACGGTCCCGAGGTCCCCGAGATCGCCGATCCCCGGCAGCGACGGGTTGGACGGCACCGCGTTGCGCGGCAGCACCGCGAGCGCGCCGGCGCCGCCGCTGCGGGCGCTCAGCTGCCAGCGGTCGCGGCCCGGCGAGATCGTGATGACGCTGGCCTGCTCGCGCTGGGCGTGCAGCGCGGCGCTGCCGTCCTCGTCCTCCAGGAACGGCGTGTTGCTGTCGTAGACGTGGACGTCGACGCCGCCGTCAGAGCGCTCGACGAGGTCGTGCGCGACGACGACGTGGCCGCTGCCGCCTATCGTCAGGAAGACCGACGGCGGGTTGCCCGAGGCGAGCGCGGAGCGGATTCTCTCGACGTTGCTGGAGAGGTTGCGCGAGCGCTTGAGCCACGCGACGAGGAACTCGGTCGAGCCCTGCAGCGCGTGCATCACGTCGAGGTGGTCGGTGAGGGCGTTGGTATTGCGCGGGATGCTCCAGGCGAACCGCTCGGGCGCCGAGAAGGCGTTGAGCGTGATCGGGCTGGCGAGCCACCGCTGCGTCGCGAGGCTGAAGCCGAAGCAGTGGCCGCCGCTGCGCTTGAGCGCCTCGTTGAGCACCGGCCAGACGATCGCCGCGCTCCAGTCGATCGTCGGCAGCGTGACGGGGCAGCTGAAGATCGGGCACGGATCGACGGTCAGCAGGATGTCGTCCTTGCCGAAGGCGTCGATCAGCTCGTCGAAGGAGAGGTGGCCGAAGGGGAAGTTGGCGAAGCGCAGCCCGTGCGTGTTGCGGTAGCTGCGCACGGTCGCCGGCTGGTCGGCGGGATACGCGGCGCCGTCGGGCGCGACGACGACGATCGGGCCGGAGGTCGCGCCGCGCGGGGTCGTGAAGCGCAGGCCTCTGCCGTCGGGCTCGACGACGGTCGGCGCCTCGCCGTGCGCCTGGCCGACGCGCACGACCGTGCCGGGGCAGAAGCCGTTGCCGGTCAGCCGCACGTCGGTGCCGCGGCGCAGCAGCTGCGGGGTGCTCAGCAGGCGGTTGACGGGCGTCGCGACCGTCGCGGTCGGCGTCGCGCGCACGACGTCGACGGCGAGCGTCCGCAGCGGCGCGCCGGGCGAGGTCGCGGTGACGGTGACCGTCGTCGGGACCGCCGGGATCGCCGAGCCCTCCAGCCGCAGCGCGACCTCCTGGATCAGGCCGCCCTGCGCGGGCACCTCGCTGCGGTCGAAGCTCGCTCTGACACCGGACGGGAGGCCGCTGACGCTGAGCGAGACGGTGCCGCGGAAGTCGAGGTCGCGCTCGAGCCGCAGCGGATGGGTGGTCGCGGTGCACGTCGGCACGCGCGCCGGCTCGGCGGTCGGGCTGCTGAGCGTGAACGGGGCCGCGACGCGCGCCGTCAGCCCGAGCGTGCGGATGGCCGGCGCGACCGCGCCGACGCCGCCGGGATCGCCGCTGACGACGAGCGTGCGGCCGCCGCCGCGCGGCAGCGTCGGCGCGTCGGCGGCGGCGCTCAGGCGCAGCGTCGCCTCGGTCTCGGCGCCGGGCACGGGATCGGGCACGAACTGCGCTCTGACGCCCTGGGTCAGGCGCGTCGCGGAGAGGTCGAGCGGCCCTCTGGAGCCGTTCAGGCGGCCGATCGCGATCGGCACGTCGACCGAGCCGCCCTGCGGGATCGTGATCTCCTGGGTCGGCCCCGAGAGCGAGACGTCGGGCAGCGATCTGTCGGGGAACTCGAAGGCCAGGTCGTCGATCCCGACGGCGGCGCCGAGCACGCCTCTGCCGCCGAAGACGACGTCGACGCGCGCGATGTCGGCGGCGGCGCTGCTGACGGTCGCGGCCGTCTTGAAGTCCTCGGCGTCGATCGTGACCGCGGAGCCGGTCGCGATCTCTCTGCCGTCTGCGCGATAGGCGCGCAGCGCGACGGTGACCGGCTGGCCGCCGCCGGCGTCGAACTGCCCGGCGTGGACGACGACCGACGAGGCCGAGCGCGTCAGCCGGGCGGTCGTCCCGGGCGTCGGGAGCTCGCACTCGATCGCGTCGTCGACCTCGCGCTGGCAGACGTCGGAGCCGACGTCGGCGACGGTCGTGCCGGAGCGGGCCCGTCTCGGGTCGACGAGGCGGCGGTAGGGGCGGAAGCCCTCGCCGCGGGTGAACGTGACGAAGCGGCTGTCGCGGTACTCGGTCGTGATCGGTCTGTCGAGCGGGGCGCCCGACTCGAAGTCGACGGTGACGAGGTCAGCGGAGGCCGCGGCGGGTGCGGCGGCGGCGAACGCGAGCAGGAGCGCCGAGGCGCGCAGGAGGGACAGGGTTCGTTGAGGCATGCGGGCCAGTGAAGTCCCGCCGCCGCACCCTCACAATCGGGACGGGACCCTGGACTTATCGGCCGTGTCGGCCGCCAGCACCCCGGCGAGCGCCTCGACGACACGGCTGTCGAAGGAGCTGCCGGCGCAGCGGCGCAGGATCGCGACCGCCTCCTCGGGGGAGCGGGCGGCGGCGTGCGGGCGGTCGCTGACGATCGCGTCGTAGGCGTGGCAGGCGAAGACGATCCGCGCCGCGAGCGGGATCGCCTCGGCCGCGAGCCGGTCGGGGTAGCCGGTCCCGTCGAACCGTTCGTGGCTGGCGCGCACGACCGTCGCGACCGCGCGCAGCTCGGGCGTGGTCGCGATCACGCGCTCGCCGAAGATCGTGTGGTGCTCGACGAAGGCGCGCTCCTCGTCGTCGAGCGGGCCGGGCTTGCGCGTGACGGCGGCCGGCAGCGCGAGCGTGCCGACGTCGTGCAGCGCGGCAGCGTGGCGCACCTCGCGCCGCTGGGCGGCGTCGAGGCCGAGCACGGCGGCGGTCGCGTCGGCGTGCTCGGCGACCGCGTCGGCGTGGCGGCGCAGCTCCGGATCGTGCGCCTCGACGAGCGCCAGCAGCGCGTCGACGACCGGCTGCGCGCGCCCGCCGCCGTCGCGCTTGTGCGCGTACATGCGCTCGTCGGCGAGCCGCAGCGCGGCGGTCGAGCCGGCCGCCTCCTCCGGCAGCGCGACGGCGCCGAATGCGGCGGTGACGGTGAAGCCGTCGCCGCGCTGCGCGGCGCCGGCGGCGAGCGCGGCGGGGGTGATCGCGGCGTCGCCGGGGAGCAGGACGCAGAACTCGTCGCCGCCCATCCGGTAGGCGCGTCCGTCGCTGCCGGCATCGCGCTCCAGCGCCGCGCCGATCCGCCGCAGCAGGTGGTCGCCGGCGAGGTGGCCGAAGGTGTCGTTGTAGAGCTTGAAGCCGTTGAGGTCGAGCAGCACGAGCGTCGTGCGCGCGCCGGCGAGCCGTTCGAGGTCGCCGACGAGCCGCCGGCTGTTGCCGAGGCCGGTGACGGTGTCGGTGATCGCCTCGCGCCGGCTGCGCAGCAGCAGGCGGTGGTTGAGCGAGAGGCTGAGCGCCATCCGCGCCAGCAGCGTGGCGACGGCGAGGCCGGAGAGCGTGATCGTCAGCGCCGAGGAACCGGGCTCGGCGCCCTCCATGATCAGGACCGCGAGCGCGATCGCGCCGAGCACGATCGGGACGACGATCTCGGTGCGGCGCGGCTCGCTCGGCAGTGGCCGCTGCGGCTGCCAGGCGGCGAGCGCCAGCAGCAGCGCGCCGAGCATCCAGCCGCAGTCGTAGAGCGTGCCGAACTCGGCCGTGAAGCCGTCGGCCTGGGCGTTGCGGTAGAGCACCTCGGTCAGCACGATCGTCGCCGCGCCGGCGACGATCAGCGAGAAGCGGCGGTCGAAGGCCCAGCCGCGCAGCGCCAGCAGGCCGACCGCGACCGCCATCAGCACGACGGCGCCGGTCGGGTAGACGGCGGCCGTCAGCGCGGCGCTCTCGACCGAGGCGAGCGCGCCCTCGATCACGAGCGCGGCGCCGACGGCGGCGACGGTGAAGGCGCTCAGCAGCGCGTCGACCCAGCGCGTCGCGGGGATCGGGCGCGGCACCGCGCTGCGGCCGTAGAGGATGACGGCGAGCGCGATCAGCGGATTGATCCCGACCATCACCACGTCGGCGACCGAGAAGGCGGCGTCGTTGCCGTCGAAGGCGGTCACGACGGCGCCGGCCAGCCACAGCGACGAGGCGGCGATGCCGCAGACGAAGGCGCGGTGGGCCGGGTCCGGCGTCGCCGCGCGCAGGCACCAGGTCAGGCAGGCCGCGACGATCCCGACGTCGTAGAGGATCTCCGCCAGCGTCGCGTCGCCGATCCCGAGGACGGTCCGCAGCGCCGAGGCGACGATCACCGCACCGCTGAGATACAGCAGCAGGTACGCGAGTCGGTGGAAGGACGACTGGGTCAACGTGCTCGAGGGACGACTCCCCGAACATCGGCTAAAACGGCGTGCGGCTTGACTGCCCGGCCCTCAGGCGAGCGCGTCGAGGACGGCGGCCTCCAGCGGGCGGCGCTGCGCGCCGTCGCGCACGGCGGCGAAGACGAGGCGGCGCACCGGGGTGGTGAGCGGCCGGGCGGCGGCGCTCGTGTCGCTCGTGGCGGGCGCGGTTCGCTCCAGCGAGAGCTGCGGCACGAGCGCGACGGCGCCGCAGGCCTCGGCGAGCGCGGCGATCGCGGTGAAGTCGGCGCTGCGCGCGACGACGCGCGGCGCGAAGCCGGCGGCGGCGCAGGCGCGCTCGACGACGCGGTCGCAGGCGCTGCCGCGGTCGGGCAGCACCCAGGCGCGCTCGGCGAGGGTGGCGAGGTCGAGCGGGGCGGCCGCGCCGCCCTTTGCGCCGGGCGCGCCGCCCTTTGCGCCGGGCGCGCCGCGCTTTGCGTCGGCCGCGCCGCGCTTCGCGTCAGGCGAGCCGCGGTCTGCGCCGGTCGCGCCCACCACCCGCAGCTCGTCGGCGAGCAGCTCGCGGCGGTGGACGCGGGCGTGGCGGCGCCGTTCGAGCAGGTCGTAGTCGTGCGCGACGACGACGTCGGCGCGCTCCTGCACGAGCAGCCGCAGCGCGTCGTCGGGGTCGGCTTCGTCGATCTCCAGCGTCAGCTCGGGCACGCTCGCCGCCAGCGCGGCGACGGCACGCGGCACGAGCGTCCGCAGCGCGGTCGCGAAGGCGAGCAGCCGGACGGTCCCGCCGGGCCGCGCCGCGCGCACGGCCAGCTCCGCCTCGGCCGCCTCCAGCTCCGCGCCGACCCGCTCGGCAACCTCCACCAGCAGCCGCCCCTCGGCCGTCAGCTCGACCCCGCGGCCGCGGCGGCGCAGCAGCTCGCTGCCGGTCTCACGCTCGAGCGCGGCGAGCTGCTGGGAGACGGCCGACGGCGTGTAGCCGAGCGCGCGGGCGGCGGCGGTGACGGTCCCCGCGAGCGCGACTTCGCGCAGGATCCGCAGCCGACGGACGTCGATCATGCAGCAACACTAACAACTGTCAATAGAAATGATTAGTGGATCTATCGGGTCGAGCGCGCGAGGATCGACCGCATGCTCCCGATCGCCGGTCTCCACATCCCGCTCGTGACGCCGTTCGACGCCGCCGGCCGCGTCGACCTCGACGCGTTGCAGCGGCTCGCCCACCACCTGCTCGACGCCGGCGCCGACGGGCTGGTCGCGCTCGGCACGACCGCCGAGACGGCCACGCTCGACGTCGCCGAGCAGGACGCCGTCGTCGCCTGCTGCGCGGAGGTCTGCACCGCGCGCGGCGTGCCGCTGACCGTCGCGGCCGGCGGCGGCGACACCGCCGCCGCGGAGCGCGAGGTCGCACGCCGCGCCGAGCAGCCCGGCGTGAGCGCGCTGCTGTCGGTCGTGCCGCCGTACTCGCGGCCGTCGCGCGCCGGCGTCGTCGCGCATTTCGAGCGGCTCGCCGCCGCTGCCGGCCCGCTGCCGCTGCTCGTCTACGAGGTCCCGCACCGCACGGGCATCCGCCTCGGGGCCGCGGCGCTGTTGGAGCTGCACGCCGCCGCGCCGACGATCGCCGGCGTCAAGCTCGCGCTGCCGGCGCTCGACGACGACGCGCTGGACCTGCTGCTGCAGGCGCCGCCGTCGTTCGCCGTGCTCGCCGGCGACGATGCGCTGATCCTGCCGGTCGGGGTCGCCGGCGGCGCCGGGGCGATCTCCGCCGCCGCCCACTGCGCGACCGCTCGCTTCGCCGCGCTGCTGGCGGCCGTACGACGCGGCGAGCCGGCGGCCGCGCGGGCCGAGGCGCGCGCCGTGGCGCCGCTCGTGCGGGCGCTGTTCGCCGAGCCGAACCCGGCGGTGATCAAGGCGGTCCTGCACGCGCAGGGGCTGATCGCGACCGCCGACGTGCGCCTCCCGCTCGTGCGCGCGAGCGCTGAGGCGGCGGCGCGGGCGGGTGACGTGCTCGTTCCCATTTGCTAACTGTTCGGAACACTGGGACACTGGAACGGTGATCGAGCGAACATCGATGCCCGACCAGGTCTTCGCGCAGCTGCAGCAGGCGATTCTCGGCGGCCGATACGCGCCCGGTGAGGCGCTGCCGCCGCAGCGTGCGCTCGCCGCGGACCTCGGCGTCAACATGGCGACGGTGCGCGAGGCGCTCGGGCGGTTGGAGCAGTTGCGGCTGGTCGAGACGCGCCACGGCAGCGGCACCCATGTGCGCGACTGGCGCCGCTCGGGCGGGCTCGACGCGCTCACGCTGCTCGGCGCCGGCAGCGCGGACCCGGCCGTCGGGCCGGCGCTGTTCGAGGCGCGCCGGCTGCTGCTCGCGGAGGCGGCGCGGCTGGCGGCGCAGCGGCGCACGCCGGCCCAGGCGGAGGCGCTCGCCGAGCTGGCCGGCGCGCTCGCCGTCGCCCCCGACGACGCGACCGCGCTGCTGGCCGACTGGTCGTTCATGGCCGCGCTCGTCGAGGCGGCCGGCAACCTCGTCTTCCAGCTGATCATGAACTCGGTGCGCGAGCTGTACCTGCCGCACGCCGACGCCTTCGCCGCGCTCGTCGCCGATCGCGGCGAGCTGCTGCCGTTGTACGCGCGCGTCGCCGCCGCTGTGCAGGACGGCGACGGCGACGACGCCGCGGCGGCGGTCGCCGAGCTGGCCGCGGCGCAGGAGCGGCGGATGGCGGGTGGAACGTGAGCACCGCCCGTGAGCGCTTCCTGCGCGCCGCGCCGCCGCTGCAGCGCAACGGCCTGCGGCTGCTCTTGGCGCTGAAGCGGCGGCCGCGCGGGGCGCGGCTGCTGGCGCACCTGCCGGCCGCCGACCAGGTCGCCCAGGCGACGCTGGCGCTGCTGCGCTACGACGACCGGCGCGTGGCGCTCGCGCTCGGCTGGGACCCCGACGCGGTCGTCGCGCGCGGACGCGCGGTGCGGGAGGCGCGCGGGTGAGTCGCGGGGACGGATGCGGCGCGCGCGGGGCGCGCGTGGCCGGCGTGCGAAGGCGGCGCGCGTGAGCCGCGGCGAGTCGATCACCGCCGACGTCTGCGTGATCGGAGCCGGCGCCGGCGGTGCCGTGGTGGCGGCGGAGCTGGCCGAGGGCGGAGCGCGGGTGGTGCTGCTGGAGCAGGGCGCCCGTCACGATCCCGACGCCTTCACCGCCCACCCTCCGGAGATGCTCGCGCGGCTCTACCGCGACGGCGGTCAGACCGTCACGCTCGGGGCGCCGCCGATCCTGCTGCCGCTCGGGCGCGGCCTCGGCGGGACGACGCTCGTCAACTCCGGCACCTGTTTCCGCACCCCGCCGCGCGTGCTCGACCGCTGGGTGCGGCAGTTCGGCCTCGACGGTCTCGACGCGGCCGCGCTCGGGCCGGGCTTCGCGCGGGTCGAGGAGGCGCTCTCGATCGCCGAGGTGACGCCCGAGCTGGCCGGCCGCAACGCCGAGGTCGCCCGCCGCGGCGCTGCCGCGCTCGGCTGGTCGCACGGATATCTGCGGCGAAATGCCGAGGGATGTGTGGGCTCCGGTGTGTGCGCCTTCGGTTGTCCGACCGGCGCGAAGCGAGATACAGGCAGCACGTATGTGCCCCGGCTGGAGGCCGCGGGAGGGAGGGTCGTGACGCATGCCGACGTGCGGCGGATCATCGTGGAGGGCGGCCGGGTGCGGCGGGTCGAGGCGCGCATCGGCGGCGCATCTGACGCGAAGCGCGGC
>DATIOB010000145.1:0-7053 GCA_035473605.1 Conexibacter sp. | reverse complement strand
CGCGGTCGCGACGCCGGCGGCGTCGGTCGTGACCGTGACGGTGCGCGGGCTCGTGTTGCTGCCGTCGTCGAAGGTGGCGCTCGCGCCGCTCGACGGCAGCGTGAAGGTGATCGCCAGGCCGGGGATCGGCGCGTCGTTGGTGGCCGTCACGCGGGCCTGCAGCAGACCCGCGTAGCGGGAGCCGATCGTCGTCTCTTGGCTGTCGCCGCCGGCCGCGGTGACCGCCTTGACGTCGATCGACCAGTCGAGCTCGATCGCGCCCTGGCAGGCGGGGAACTGGCCGCCGTCGGCCGGGCAGGTCCCCTGGTCGACGGTGAAGGAGGGGGCGACGACCGCCGGGTCGGCGAACGAGTCGCCGCCGGCCCCGCCGCCGCCGCCGAAGCCGTAGGTGAGGTCGGCGCAGCCGGGCACGGCCGCCGCCAGGACCCCGCCGGCGCGGGGGCGGACACCGCCGCCAGAGCCCGCGAAGTCGGGCGTGACGGGGAAGTCGGGGTTCTGCCAGGTGGGGTCGATTCTGTCCTCGGTCGGGTCGAAGCGGCTGCCGGCGCCGCCGCCGAGCATGCCGCCGCCTCCGCCGCCGCCCCCGCCGGAGTTGAGGCCGCAGTCGAACGGGCCGCTCTGGTCGGAATCGCCGCCGTTGGTGCCGCTGCCGCCCTGGGGCAGCCCGAAGACGTTGCCCTCCTGCTTTCTGGACTGGGCGGCCGGCGGCTGCGATCCGGCGCTGCCCTGCGGCGTGCCGGCCCCGCGCCCGCCGGCGCCGTCGCCGCCGGCGCCCCCCGGCAGTCCGTCGCTCTGGTTCTCCCAGCGGAAGCCGTTGCCGCCGGCGCCGCCGCCGCCGCCGGCGACGACCAGCGGCGTGCCGCCGTCGGGGCCGAAGGCGCTGCCGCCGCCGCCGCGGTTGCCGTCGAACGCGAACGGGCCGCTCTTGCCCTGAGCGCCGCCGCTGCCGTAGCCGAGGCCGCCGTCGTAGCCGCCGACGACGACGCTGAAGCAGGTGCCGCCCGTGACCGGAACAACGCCCGTGACGACGCCGGGACGGCCGCCCGCGCCGGTCTTGCCGGCCGAGCTGCCGCCATGCCCACCGCGCACGGTGAACTGCACCTTGTCGACGAACGCGGGGACCGCGAACTGCTGCGTGTAGCCGGTGTAGGAGAAGAGCTGCATCGTCTGGCTCGCGGGCGGCGGATCGGGGCAGAGGCCCGCGGCCGCGGCGGTGCCGGGGAGCGCAGCGGCGAGCGTGGCGAGTGCGCTGAGTGCGCCGGTGACGGCGAGCGCGCGTGGACGGCGGGCGGCGCGGGTCGCGCTCATCTGGTACTCCTCAGCGGGGCGACGACGGTGACGGTGCGCCGTGTGGTCGTCGAGCGTCCGGCCGGGAGGTCGGTCGTCGCCTGCAGCCGCAGCCGCTGCCGGCCGGCTCGCAAGAGCGCACGCTGGGCGCTTGCGCCGAGTCTGAGACGGACGGTGCGAGCGGCGCCGCCGGGGACGATCACGCGGGCCGAGGCGGCCGGGCGGGCACCTGCGGCGGCGCGCCCGAGCGTCAGCCCGCCCGAGCAGCGCGCCCACGCCGGGCAGCGGACCTGGACCGCGACCGAGCCGTCGCGGTTCGCGGTGACCGCGGCGCCGCTGAGCCAGAGGGCGGGAGCGCTGCGCGCGATCAGCCGCAGCGGCCGGGCGACGGTCGCATCGGCGGCGCTGCTCGGGACCGCCGTCGCCGTGAGGCGGAGGCCGCCCTGCGCGGCCAGCACGCGCTTGGCGGCGGGGGTGAGCGGGACGCGCACCGCCAGCTGCTCGCCGGCGGCGACGCTGTAGCGCTCGGCGCCGAGCACGACGCCGGCGCTGCGCCATCCGCGTCGCTTGGACGCGTCGAGCAGGCGGGCGGGAAGGCGGGTGCGGCTCGTCAGCGTCAGGCGGCCGGCACAGCTCGCGCCGGCCGGCGCGCGGCAGCCGAGCACGACGTTCGCGACGCCGCTGGAGCCGGCCTCGACGCGCGTGGTCTCGAGCAGCACCAGCGGTCGCTCGGCCGCGGCGGCCGCAGCGGCGGCCGCGGCCTCGGCCGGCGTCAGCGCCGGGGGCGGCGGTGCGAACGGCGGCGGGGGCGAGACGTTCTGCGTGAAGGTGGCGAGCGCCGGCGCGAAGCGGGTGCCGCCGTTGAGCTGCGCGACGACCGCGTGTGCGCCGGCGGGGAGGCGCAGCGGCGACGACTGCGCGAGGCCGTTGCGCAGCGGGACCGCGTCGCCGACGGCGGCGCCGTCGACGAGGAACTGGACGTTGCCGGAGACGGGGCCCGCGTCGCCGCCGGCCTGGGCGGTCGCCGTCAGCACGACGGGAAACGCCGCGGGGGCCGGCTGCGCGTCGGAGCTGATCGCGAGCGTCGTCGGCGCCCGCTCGACGGTGAAGGTGAGGGATCCGTTGCTGGAGCGCATTGCGGCCGGGTCGCTGTCGTCCTCGTAGGCGGCCTCGATCCGGTGCGCGCCGACCGTCAGGCCCGCGATCGGGACGGACGTCGCGACGCCGCGCACGATCTCGACGGGCAGCCCGACGGCGAGGTCGTCGACGAGGAACTGGACGGTGCCGTTCACGATGCCGGCGCCCGGCGCGACGGGGGCGACCCGTGCGCGCACCAGCACGTCGCTGCCGAAGACGCCGGTCGACGGGGTCGCGGTCAGCGTCGTCGTCGTGCGTGCCGCGACGATCTGCTGCGTCAGCGATCCCTGGCTCGGGTCGTAGCCGCCCGCCGGATCGGGGTCGCTGAAGGTGACGGTGACGAGGTTCGGCTGCGCCGCCAGGCCGCCGGCGACGAGGCAGGTCCCGATGCCGTCGCCGTCGTTCGGATCGTCGTCCTCTCTGACCGGGGCCGGCGCGCAGAGCGTTCTGCCGCCGGCGCTGAAGGTGACGGTGCCGACCGGGGCGGCGCCGGCGTCGTCGGCGCGGCCGATGGTCGCGGTCAGCAGGAACGGCTCGCCCGAGACGGACGGGTTCACGCTGCTGGTCACGAGCGTCGAGGTCGCGGCGGGGCCGACGTTCTGCGTCGCCGTCCCGGTGCTTGCGGAGAAGCTGGCATCGCCGGAGAACTCGACGCGGAGGTCGTAGGAGCCGGGCGCGCCGAGCTGGGGCGTGACGAAGACGGCGCGGCCGCTCGCGTCGAGCTCGACGTCCTGCTGGAGCAGGACCGCGGGCACGCCGGGCGAGGGGGAGACGTAGAAGTCGACGGTGCCGGCCGGGATCGCGCCGGCCGCGGCGGCCTCCGCCTGTACCTGGGCGGTCAGCGTGATCGCCTCGCCGGTGTCCGAGACGCGCGGCGAGGCGGTGACCGCGGTGGCGGTGGCGGCGGACAGGACTGTCTGGGTGACGACGTTGGATCTGCTGGTGAGGTGGTTGCCGTCGCCGGCGTAGACCGCCTGGACGGTGTGGGTGCCGACACTCGAGCCGTCGATCCCGAAACGGGTCGAGAAGGTGGCGGCGTCGCCCTCGTTGCCGACCGCGACCGGGGCGCCGACGGGCGCTCCGTCGAGCAGGAACTGCACGGTGCCGGTCCAGTTGGCATACGGCGTCGTCGCGGTCGCGACCTTGGCGCTGAAGGTGACTGGCTCCCCGGCGACCGAGGTCGTAGAGCCCGTGCTGAGGTGGGTGACCGTCGGCGCCGGGCTGTTGGTGAGGTCGAAGGCCGTCGAGCCGATGTTGGCGGCGGTGGCGGTCGCACGCCAGGAGCCGGCGGTGCCGTTGGCCTCCAGCGCCGGCGAGACGGCGCGGCCGTCGGGGCCGGTGAGGACCGTCGCGGTGCTCGGCGATCCGTGCATGAAGGTGGCGCCCGCGCTCGAGTTCGGCAGCGTGAACGTGACGGCGATGCCGTCGACCGGCTGCTTCTCGGCGTTCGTGACGACGGCGGTCAGCGGGAGCTGGAAGCTGCTGCCGGCCGCGACCTCTTGCCCGTCGCCGGCGCTCACGGCGATGTCGGTCGGCTGGTTGTCCCACGTGAGGGTGACGCGGCCGTCGCAGTCGGCGGAGGCGCCGTCGGGGTACGCGCAGGCGCGGTCGCTGGCGCCGATGCTGTCGACGGTGACGCCGGGCGCGGTGTAGGACTCGCCGGCGCCGCCGCCACCACCGCCGCCAAGCGGGCCGCCGTTGCCGCCGGCGCCGGAGTAGGGATAGCCGCCGCCACCGCCGCCGCCCGCGCCCGAGGGGCTTATGGAGTCGCCGCCGGAGGTGCCGTTGGGTCCGACGCGGCAGCCGCTGCAGCCGCCGGAGCCGCCGCCGCTGCCGGGGAAGACGCCGGTGCCGGACGTGCCGGGAAGCAGGGAACTGCCGCCGTCCGCCCCGGCGCCGCCGCCGTGCTGGCCGTTGCCGCCGCCCGCGCCCCCGCCGCCCGCGACGATCAGCTGCGTGATCGCGCCGGTTCTGGCGTCGTAGCTGGAGAGGACCGAGCCGCTGCCGCCGCCGTAGCCGTCTCGGCCGCTGCCGGAGCTGGCGTCGCCGCGGGCGCCGCCGTGCGCGATGCCGCAGCCGCCGTCGGAGCTGGAGCTGCCCCACACGCCGACGTTGATCGCGAGCTGGTCGCCGGGGCGGACGGCGAGGTCCGCGACGACGGAGGCGCCGAGCCCGCCGTGGCCGGTGTGCTTGCTGTGGCCGCCGGCGCCGCCGACGACCGTCGCGGTGACGAGCGTCACGTCGTCGGGGACGGTCCAGTAGCGGTAGACGCAGCTGTTGTCGTTGGTGAACGCGACCGATCCGGTCACGGCGGCGTTGGCGGCGGGCGCGCTCAGCAGCGCCAGTGTCAGCATCAGCGTCAGCGCTGCGAGCACGCCGAGTGAGGCGCGTGCTCGTATCCCGCCGGCGACTGACCTTCCGTGGTCAGGTCGTCCTCCCATCTCGTGCGAGTGTCGCAGGTGGAGGGCGAAGGCGCGGGCCGCCGGTCAGAGCGTCGGGACGAGGTGAAAGCGGTGTGAATTCGCGCGTGACGCTGCCGATTACCGCCGGCGCGGCACCGGGCTCAGGGCGTCTTGGCCGCCGAAGCACGGGCGACCGCGACGAAGCGATCGTTGAGGCGGCGCATCGCCAGCTCGTACGCCGGCGGCAGGAGACGCTGGGCGAGGTGACCGATGCGGATGTCAGCGGAGGTGTAGACCATGTAGCGGTCGCGTTCGACCCCGTCGAGGATCCGCTCGGCGACGTGCTCGGGGCTCTTCGCGTGCCGCTCGAACTGCCGCAGGAACGCGGCCGCGGCCGGTCTGGAGCGGTCGACGCCGACGATCTCGGTCGTGCCGACGATCGGCGTGCGGACCCCGCCGGGGCAGACGAGGCTGACGCCGATGCCGTGGCGCCGCAGATCGAAGCGCAACACCTCCGAGACACCGCGCAGGCCGAACTTGGCGGCGCTGTATGCCGCGTGCCACGGCAGCCCGAGCAGCCCGGCGGCCGAGGAGACGTTCACGACGTGGCCGCCGCGGCCGGCGGCGATCATCGGCGGGACGAAGCACTCGAGCACGTTGATCGGCCCCATCAGGCTGACGTCGACGGCGCGCTGCCAGTGGCGGTGCTCGAGCCGCTCGATCGGCCCCCACACGGATATCCCTGCGACGTTCATCACGACGTCGACGCTGCCGTGCGCGGCGTGGACGTCGCCAGCGAGCGCGGCGACGGCGTCGTGGTCGGCGAGATCGGCGGCTCCCGTCCAGGCGACCGCGCCGCCGTCGCGCCCGACCAGCGCGACGGTCTCGGCGAGTCCGTCAGCGTTCACATCGGTGAGCAGCAGGACTGCGCCGCGGCGGGCCGCCGCGATTGCGGTCGCGCGGCCGATGCCGCTTGCCGCGCCGGTGATCAGGCAGCGCCGGCCGCGCAGGTCGGGGACCGGCGCGCGCCGCCGGCTCACCGGGCGCTCCCGCGGCCGGTCAGCAGACGCAGGCGCCCGCGCGGTCCCGAACGGCCGCGCGGTGGCGAGTCGAGCGGCACGTGCAGCGTGTTGAGCGTCATCGCGAGCATCTCGTAGTGGCCGACGAGCATGCACAGCTCGATCAGCTCGCGCTCGTCGAACGCCGCCGCCAGCTCGGCCCACAGCGCATCACCGATCACGCCGTCCGCGTGGAGTTCGTCGGCCGCCTTCAGCACGAGCGCCCTGCGCCCGCTCCACTCCGGGCCGGGCGGCGTCTCGGTCCGCACCCGTTCGATCTCCGCGGCCGTCAGGCCGACGCGCCGGCCGATCCGCTCGTGGTGGTCCCACTCGTACGCGCAGTTGCTGTTGTGCGCGACGCGCAGGATCGCCAGCTCGGTCTCGTCACGCGGCAGCCGCCCGCCCGGCATCAGCCCGCCGGCGAAGAGGAGCCAGCGGCGGAAGAGGCCGGGATGGCGCGCCAGCGTCGTGAAGACGTTTGGCACGTCGCCGCCGATGACGGCTCCCGCGATGCGCACGAGGACGGTGTTGAGAAGGCCGATCTCGCGCCGCCCGCCGGGCGCGATCCGAGGCGCAGGAGCTGACATCGGACCACGGTATTCCGGGGTACCGGCGACTGTCAATCGCGAACGAGGTGCCGCTACGGCTCGCCCGCGCCGGGCGCGCCGCCACCACCACCGGCCCGGTCGACCAACGTCGCGAGGTAGAGGTTGGCGATCGTGACCGGATCGTCGAGCTGGCGGCCCAGCTCCTTCTCGATCCGCGAGAGGCGGTAGCGGACCGAGTTGGGGTGGAGGTGGAGCGCGGCGGCGGTGCGGGGAACGTCGAGGCGGTGTTCGAGGTAGGCGTGCAGCGTCTCGCGCAGCGCGCCGTCGAGCTGGTCGTCACGCAGCAGCTCGCGGCGGCCGGCGAGCGCGACCGGGTCGGCGTCGCAGACGACGGTCGTCGCCAGGTCGAAGTCGTCGTAGGTGAGCGTGCGCGGGCTCCCCGCCGCGTCCGCGGCCGCCAGCTGCACGACCGCGAAGCGGCCGTCGAGCCAGGAGCGCGGGAGGCCGTCGAGGCTTGGCGCCGCCCGCCCGACGCCCATGTCGAGCAGCATGCCGGCGGCGGCCAGCTCCGCCAGCGCGCCGCGCAGCAGCGCGCCGGCCGGCCACGGCGCGACCAGCACG